>NZ_JAAHIE010000072.1:0-22245 GCF_010671945.1 Moorena sp. SIO4E2 | reverse complement strand
CCTAGGGTGCTGCGCAAACGGGCAATTGCTCTAAATCATATTTATTGCATACCTAGCACGATTCGGTAAATTCCCAACTTATAGTAAAATCATTTCGCCAATCGATTTGCCATCGACTTGCCATTTAGCTAGGCACAGGTCGATCTCTGTTATTGTATTTTGGTCGAAACTATGGAAAACCTTCAGGGTACATTCAACACTACAATCAACCTAATCACAGAAAGGATATTGAATTCCGACTTCCAGCTCGCCAACATTCCTGTTTCCACGATACTTATTGTGGTGCTTATCCTCCTCCTTACCCAGATATTGCGAGGCTTGTTCACTGCCATAATCATTCACAGACTCGAGCTGATAACTAGCCGTACAGAAACCACCCTAGACGATGAGTTCATTAGGATTCTTAGGGCACCATTAGGCTGGCTAATTTGGATCGCTGGACTATGGCTAGCCTATCTAGTTGTGGGAAGTCATCTTAGCCCTGAACAGAATCAGAAAATCCCCGAGATTCTGTTTGTGAGCGCTCTGTTCATTGCCACGTATATTATTTACCGTGCTGCTCCACTACTGGGAGAGCTTCTAGCCGGATTGGCGACAAAAACTGAAACTGAACTCGACGATTTGTTAGTCCCCTACTTTCCAAGGCTTTTTCAGATCGCAGCAATCTTGATTGCTGCCAGTAAAGCCAGTGAGATTTTGTTGGGGGCATCTGCTGGTGCACTGATCGGTCTACTCGGTGGCGCAGGTGTAGCCTTAGGTTTGTTATTAAAAGACATTATCTATGACTGGTTTTGTACAGTGGTTATCTATGCTGATGGTCTCTATAGACCCGGTGACTGGGTAGAATTGGACGGAATAAATGGTTTTGTTGAGATACTCAGTATTGGTCTGAGAAGCACAAAGGTTCGTATTATTACTGTGGGTGGTACCAAAAAAATTCCCAATTCTAAAATGATTGGTGGAGTTGTGGTCAATTATTGGTCACAAAATCCTGGCGATACGTTGGAGTTGGGAGCGATAAATTTAACTCTGAAAATAGATGGTATTTCGGCGGATAAAACTACCAGAATTTGTCAGGCTATTAAAGGAAAAATTCCGACTATCGATGGATTGCATAAGCAGAAAATGTTCGTTTTATTATCCAGCATTGAAGAGAATGCTCGGGTGATTATAGTTAGGGTATTTGTGATTGATAAAACCATCTATTTGGCAGCCATAAATGACTTGAACATAGCCATATTAGAAATCCTCCAGAAAGAGGAGATTGATCACCTGCATGTTTATCTGAGAAAGGAACTCCAAGACTACAAACAGCTAAAGGAAAATTTAGTTAGTGAGGTGGCATATAAATTCTAGCAATCCTTTGAACAAGTGATGCAGCGCTGGCTCCCCTGTTCCGAAGCTGCATCACTATTCGAGATCTAGGCATCAGCTCCTGGCAGGACCCTGGAAACTATAGGGACAAGACCTTTGATTCTATAGCAGAAGTCAGAAGTCAGAAGTCCTTTGTCAGAAGTCAAACTCTTGCGCTTCTTGATGCAGTCGCTCATGGGGGAAACCCCCAAGACCGCGCTGCATCGCTTACAAAGGGTGTGAGACTTTTGTCATGTCCTAACTGCCCTGGCGACTGCTATACAAGCCCATGGCTGTAATCAACGGAACTGGGAAGTTGATTCGTGATTGCAAAACCAATAGCTAGTAATGGGTAAGCATTCAGCCCTCAGCTGTCAGCCGTTGGCCGTTGGCCAAAGCTAACAGCTGAATGCTTACAGTAATGCATCGCTATTTCTGCCGTCTTGTACTAGCTAATACTTTTCGGTAAATTGCCGAGTTGATTGACCGAATACGTCTCCTCCAAACAGATAGTAAACCTTTCAAACTGGCTCCTAGGGTGCTGCCCAAACGGGCAATCGCTCTAAATCATGTTGATTGCATACCTAGCACTATTCGGTAAATTCGCAACTTATAGTAAAATCATTCCACCAAGAGACTTGCCATCGACTTGCCATTTAACTAAGCACAGGTCGATCTCTGTTAGTGTATTTTGGTCGAAACGATGGAAAACCTTAAGAGTACAATCAACAGTACAATCAACCTAATCAAAGAAAGGATCTTTGAATCCGACTTCCAGCTCCCCAACATTCCTGTTGCCACGATAGTGATTGTGGTGCTCATCCTCCTCTTCACCCATATATTGCGAGGGTTGTTTACTTCAATAATCATTCACAGACTCGAGCGTCTGACTAGCGGTACAGAAACCACCCATGACGATGAGTTCATTAGGATTCTTAAGCAACCATTAGGCTGGCTAATTTGGATCGGTGGACTATGGCTAGTACATCTAGTTGTGGCAACCCATCTTAGTGATACACAGAATCAGAAAATCCCGGAGTTTCTGTTTGTGAGCGTTCTGTTCATTGCTACCTATATTCTTTACCGTGCTGCTCCACTACTGGGGGAGCTTCTAGCCGGATTGGCGGCAAACACTGAAACTGAACTCGACGATTTGTTCGTGCCGTACTTCCCAAAGCTTTTTCAGATCGCAGCAATCCTGATTGCTGCCATTAAAGCCAGTGAGATTGTGTTGGGGGCATCTGCCGGTGCACTGATCGGTCTACTCGGTGGCGCAGGTGTCGCCTTAGGTTTGTTATTCAAAGACATTGTCTATGACTGGTGTTGTACGGTGATTATCTACGCTGATGGTCTCTATAAACCCGGTGACGTGATAGTATTGGACGGAGTAAGTGGTAGGGTTAAGATACTCAATATTGGTCTGAGAAGTACAAGGCTTCTTATTACTGAGTGGGGTTATATCAAAAAACTTCCCAATTCTAAAATGATTTCTGGAATTTTTGCAAATTGGTCAGATAAGACTGGCGATACGGTTCAGTGGGGCATAAATTTAAATCTGAAAATTGATGGGATTTCGGCTGAGCAAACTAGGCGAATTTGTCAGGCTATTAAAGAAAACGTTTCCTCTATCGATGGCTTGAACAAGGAGAAAATTTTAGTTGTATTTTCTCGCCTTGAACAGAATGCTCGTGTGATTAAAATTAGGGTATTTGTGATTGAGCCCAAGCTCTACTATGATGTCCAGAGCAACTTAAATCTAGCGGTATTAGAAATCCTGGAAAACGAGGAGATTAATCAGCTCCATGTTTCTCTGAGAAAGGAACTTAACTGGTTGCCTGACACCAGTATGAATTAGGAACAATCCTAAGCTATCAGCTATCAGCTATCAGCTATCAGCTATCAGCTATCAGCTATCAGCTATCAGCTATCAGCTATCAGCTATAGCTGATAGCTATGAGGTACACATTATTTTTTCCCTCTTCCCTCTTCCCTCTTCCCTCTTCCGAAGTCCCTGCTCCCTGCTCCCTGCTCCCTAAAACCCAGATATTTGTACCTCATGGGTATAAGAATTGCTATATCAGCTATCAGCTATCAGCTATCAGCTATCAGCTATCAGCTTTTGAATAAAATAAGCTGACGGCTGACGGCTGACCACTGACCACTGACCACTGACGGCTGACCACTGACGGCACCTCAAGCAGCGTGGGCGTAGCGCATATGCTTACGGGAATTCGGAGCACGGAAGACCACAGCTTCATCCTCTAATTCCATTGACATAGGCAGCTGTCAAAGCTTGTTGAGGTGATTCAAAAATCTGCTCCACACAGCCGTATTCAATCAATCGCCCCACTGCTTCTTTAACCCAGAAGACGGCAGTATAGTCAGCAATTCGTCTAGCTTGAGCTAGGTTGTGGGTAACAATCACCAGGGTGTAGCGTCCCCTGAGCCTAGCGATCAAATCTTCGACTACACCGCTGGATATGGGATCGAGGGCACTACAGGGTTCATCTAACAGGAGTACTTCCGGTTGCAACACCAAGGCACGGGCAATGCACAGGCGCTGCTTTTGACCACCAGACAGAGCAAGAGCCGAGGTGTGGAGTCGGTCTTTGACTTCATCCCACAAACCCACATCCCGGAGTGCAGTTTCGATGAGCTGAGCAATGTTAGCCCGGTTTTTAACACCATGTTCCCGCAACGGAAAGGCCAGATTCTTCCAGATTGAGAAGGGGAAGGGACTTGGCTTTTGGAAAATCATTCCAACACGACGGCGAAGTGCAATTAGCTCCATAGCACCACCCTTTGCGATCGCATCCATCCGAGGACTCAGCACATCCAGGGAACCAAAGCGAATTCTACCTGTAACTTTAGCATTAGGAATCAAATCTGTCAAGCGGTTGAGGCAACTTAAAAAACTAGTCTTGCCACAACCAGATGGTCCCACTAGTGCGGTAATCGAACCTGTATAAATTGGCAACGATACATCAGCAAAGGCCGGTTTTGTTCCATAATGTAAACATAGCCGCTCGGTCTGAATCAATGGGTCGTTTATAGACTGGCTTACCGGTAATTTTTCAATTGTGTTTAAAGGGTTAACCATTGTTTTTGGGAATTGTTAATGTTCTAGAAATTCTAAGACTTGTGAGGTACAAATATCTGGGTTTTAGGGAGCAGGGACTGAGGCCTTAGGCCACGCTACGCGAACGGAGCAGGTAAGAGGGAAGTCGGAAGTGGGAAGAGGGCAAAAATAATGTGTACCTCATAGCTACGAGAAACGCTATAATTGTTAATTAGTAATTAGGTAAGCCGTCAGCAATCAGCTTATTTTATTCAAAAAGCTGATTGCTGATTGCTGATTGCTGATTGCTTACAAACAGACTCCACCCTCCGATGCAACCAATACTCAGCCATCCATGCTGCTGTACCATTAATCAGCAACAACAACACTAGCAACACTAAAGCTGAGGCGTAAGCATTAGCATTTCCCCCTGTTACATTCATCGACAAATCAAAAATATGAATCGAGAGCGATCGCCCAGAATCCAGCAAAGACTCTGGCATCCGATCCACATAACCACTAGTAAAGATCAGTGCTGCGGTTTCAGCGATCGCTCGCCCTATCCCTAACACTAATCCCACCACTAGTCCCGGTGCTGCGGCTGGTAACAGCAAATTCCAGAGAGTGGTAGTGCGGGATAAACCAAGGGCAGTGGCAGAAAGCCGATAATCATCACTAACGGCGCGAAACCCTTCCTCTGTTGATCGAATTAGGATTGGCAACACCATACAGGCTAATGTCAACCCCCCAGATAAAATCGAAAAGCCTAGCCCTAGGGTTTTGCAGAAAAAGGCATTGCCAAATAGTCCAAACACAATCGACGGTACCCCTGCTAGCACATCTAAGCTACGACGAACCAGACGCCCGAAAATACTCTTAGTATCTGTGAACTCAGCTAGCAGTATTGCTGTGCCTACTCCAATCGGAATAGAAACGGTCATACATACACCCAAAATTAGGACAGTGGAAACCAGAATTGGACCAATCCCTCCTTCCCGTCCAGCATTCTTTGGTGCAGTAGTCAGGAATTCCCAGTTAATTTGTCCGACACCGTGCCAGACGATATCACTCAAAATCCAGAGGAATACAGCAGTTACGAACAGTGCGATCGCCCAAATCATCACTGTTGAAACTTGGAAGTTGTCGGTTGTCGGTTGTCGGTTGTCGGTTGCAGGTTGCAGGTTGTCGGTTGTGGCTTGTGGCTTGGTTTTGGTAGGATTCTTACTCATAGATTCCTTCCTTGCTGATCATTTCTGCAATTGCTACCAGTACCAAAATTATTGCCATCAGCAGCAAGCCACTGACAAAAAGTGCTGAGCGGTGATTGCCCATAGCGTAAGCCATTTCCAAGGCGATATTGGCAGTAAGAGTTCGCATCGGCTCAAATAAGCTTTTGGGAATTTGCACCACATTGCCACACACCATCAGCACCGCCATAGTTTCTCCAATCGCCCGTCCTGTTCCTAAAATCAAGCCAGTAAACAGCCCCGACTTAGCAGCCGGAAACACAACACCTCTGACTGTTGCCCAGCGGGATAGTCCCAGAGCCGCTGCTCCCTTTAGGTATTCTGGAGCGACTTTGGCAAAGCTAGCGTCTGCGGTCAGAGCAATAGTTGGCAAAATCATCAGGGTCAGAATCGCAATTCCAGCTAGAAGACTGGCTCCTGGTGGTTGGAAGCGTCCAATTAGGGGAACTAGCTCCACCAAACCCCAGAATCCGTAAACAACTGAGGGCATCCCTGCCAACAATTCAATTAGCCGTCGATAAAGTCCAGCAATGGATGAAGGCGCGTAATACTGACAAAAGACTGCAGATAGAATGCCCAGGGGTGTGGCTACTACCATCGCCCCAGCCGTGACGAATAGGGTACCCCAAAGCATGGGGGTGAAGTTGTAAAGACTCTCCGCAGGATGCCAGGATGGATCGGTAAAAAAGGGGAGTAATCCCACTTGTCCCAATACTGGCAGGGCTTCCGTGATTAGGAACACAAGAATCAGCACCACGATAGCACCAGCCACCACAGCACAGCCTTGTAGGATCGAGATCAGGAGAGTATCACTCCGAAAAAAATTGAGCATTTAGAATTGGGAATTTAGAATTTAGAATTTAGAATTGGGAATTTAGAATTTAGAATTTAGAATTTAGAATTTAGAATTGGGAATTTAGAATTGGGAATTTAGAATTGGGAATTTAGAATTTAGAATTTAGAATTGGGAATTTAGAATTGGGAATTTAGAATTGGGAATTTAGAATTGGGAATTTAGAATTGGGAATTTAGAATTGGGAATTGGTAAGGAGCAAAGGTATAATTCTTCATTCTTCATTCTTCATTCTTCATTCTTCATTCTTCATTCTTCATTCTTCATTCTTCATTCTTCATTCTTCATTCTTCGAGGGGGACAAAGTTTTGCTCTTTAACAATGTCTTGTACCTTTTGCGATCGCGAAAACTCAATAAATGCTTTATCTAACCCAACCGGAATAGTTTTGCTCACTAACGTCAGGGAACGAGATAGCGGGAATGTGCCGTTTTGAACATTTTCTGTGGTTGCCGCTATTCCAGCAACGGGCAGTAATTTAATCGGAACATCCTGTTTGCTGCTATATTCTGCTGTGCCAATGGAGACATAACCAATCCCATTAGGATTACCCGCTACTGTTTTAATCCCCTGCTCATTATCCCCAATCACCACATCTGCCTTAATCTCACTATTTTTAAGCTGGAAGTACTTGAGAAATAACTCCAAGGTAGAGCGACCCTCAGCTTTGTTAACTACTGTAATTGGTGCCCTTTTGCCTCCCACATCTTGCCAGTTATCTATTTTGCCCTGATAGATATCCACAATCTGTTCATTACTTAGGGATTGCACCGGATTAGTTTTATGGACGATAATGCCAATCCCATCACGAGCGATCGCAAACCCTTGCAGATCTTTCTCGCTCTGCTTGAGGTCACGAGACACCATCCCAATATCAGCGACTCCTTGGCGAGTATCTGCAATACCCCGAGACGACCCTCCTGTCTGCACATCCACCCGTACACCAGGATTTTCTGATTCAAAACGCTTGCCAATTTCCGACGCCAGGGGGGCTACTGTACTAGAACCGGTTAAAACTAACTTACCCTGCAACTGATCCCTTGATTGGGTTGCTACTTCTGGGGATTGGGCACAGGATTGTAGCCAAAAGCAAGCTACTAAACCCATAGACATTGATGCGAGAGTTGTTAAATTTTTCATCAATCATCAGTCAGTCATCTTATCTAGAAACTAGTGAGAGTGCTCAGCTAAGCATTCAGCTGAATGCTTAGCTCAAAACTCAGCACTTACTCAGCACTTTGTTAATCAAAACAGAGGCAACAACATCCCAAATCAATTGCTCTATTACCATTGGCTTGCCGAATGGTTAGCGAACACTGATAAAGCACCGCCTTACCATCTCGCGTCGCCCTAACAAATCCCTCATCCCGCAAAACTCTGAGATGATGGGATAGCAGACTTTGCTCTATTCCCAAAACAGCCTTGAGCTCTCCAACATGTTTTGGTCCTTCCATCAGGATTTCCAGAACAGTGAGACGAGTGTTGTCCGCTAAAACTTTCAGCTTACGGACACAGAAGGCTTGAGATGATGGACTTTTTGAGTTCATGATTCAGCACTGGTCAGCAGTTGAATTATTATTGATATGAAAATCCATTCATATTATAATCAAAAAAAACTCTGATTGGATCAAATCAAAGCACCACCACAACTGGAACCAGACCCTGCTGTACAGCCATAACAATAGGAAGCAGTGCGAATTTCCTCAATGATGTCTAAACTTCCTGCTTCGATAAGTTTACTAACTGTCAACCTTTCTCCAGTGCCAGAGGTTGCTGCTACATTTTCCATCTGATTAAAATCGCAATCGTAGACATTACCCAAATAGTCAATAGACAGTTCATTGCGACACATCAAATGCTCCACCGTAGTGGCATTGAAACTGTTTTCTAGAAACACCATATAGGGAGCATATAGCTTGGTGCGTTTTAAATGAAACTTTGTTCTACCAACAGGAATATTGGTAATTGTCAATAGCTGGTTGAAGTCAAGATCAAACTGTTCTTTTAGGAACACTTTATAATCCTTCTCCAACTTAACCTGATTAGGAGTGAGAGAAAACTTTTCACTCAGTGGCAACGAAGGATTGTAGACCAAATCAAGAATTAATTTGGGGTTTCTCCCATAGCCCAACCGATTCAGCCATTGAATCGCCCGAATCGAACCATCGTAAACCCCCTGGCCGCGCATTTTATCTACATTATCTTCCAGATAACAAGGCAAAGAAGCCACTACTCGTAATTGGTGCTTAGCGAAATAGTCAGGTATATCCTCATATCCCGGTTCAAAATAAATGGTCAAATTTGACCGAACAATCACCTCCTTTCCGGTTTGGTATGCTGCTTCAACTAAGGGCTTAAAGCCATAGTTCATCTCTGGTGCGCCACCAGTCAAGTCAACGGTCTTAATTTGAGGAAACTGATAAATCAGCTTAATAAGCTGGTCACAAATTTCTGGAGAAAGTTCTTCAGTTCGCTTAGGACCAGCTTCCACATGGCAGTGACTACAAGCTAGATTACAACGCTTCCCCAGATTAATTTGTAAAACCGTGATTGGCTGTTTACTTAAGGGAGCTTGCAGTTTTTTGCGGAACGGTGTAACAGCTAAAACGTCTGTTTTAATCATATTTTTATCGCCTTGGGATTGTGAGACTTATTAAGTCTAAAGTCTGTTCGCGTAGCGTCGGCGAACAGACTTTATCCTTGATCTCTAACAACAACCACCACCAATATAGTGCCAAGTTGAATCGGTGATTAAGATTTCTTCTGGATTGACCTTTCCTAATTTCGCGGCTGTTTTATCACAAACAGCGGCTGGCACACCACGGGAGAGGATGTGTCCCGCATTGTCATCAAAAAACTCTTCCGCGCCCATGTAAATTGCTGTTTTGCCAGTAAAAATACATGGTCCATCCTCTGGGATCACAACTTTGAAAGAAACAGAATCCAGACTTTCCAGCAGCAGGGGTTCTTCGAGGTTGTAGTTTTGGCAATCCAGAAGCCGATAGGGACGCTTTGCTCGAATTTCTACTTGACCAAAACCTGACCTGACCAAGTGCTGGACATAGGATTGATAAGTGAGGGCACCAGACAGACACATAGCTCGTAGCCGCTCATCTTCCTGTAGATGGGGTGGAATCGGACGAGTTGCAATGGGGTCACTCATTAACAGTCGTCCACCTGGTTTTAAGACTCGATAGGCTTCTTTGAGTGCCTTCATCAGGTCAGCCGGTTCAAAGATGTTGAATAGGCAATTCTGAGCAACCACATCTACAGAATCATCTGGCATAGGTAGGGCAAAGGCATCCCCTTCCCGAATTTCCACAAAACTCTGGTCAAACCAGGAATTGTCTTGAGCAGCAATCTTCAGGTTACGGGTAGCCGCCTCCCGCATGGCCTGAACTGGCTCAACAGCAATCACACCCCCTGGACGTTGGGAAAAATAAGCAAACTGTAACGCCTCTAAACCACCACCAACACCGACATAGAGGACCGTTGGCTGATTGCTGAGTTCCGTGGGATGTACCGTCGTACCGCAGCCATAATTCATATCCGCCATCATTGGAGGAATTTTCAGTCCTGGCAGTTGTAAGGGGCTACTTTGGACACAACACAAACCAACTTGGGGTGTTTGGGCGACTTCAGAATAAAATTCAGCAGTTGTTTCGAGATAGGTCATCAGAATCCTTTACTTGGCAAAGATGGTAATGCTATTGATAGTAGGGTGGAAATTGAAAACTAATTCTGAACCAGTATAGTTCCTCAGTTGAGCGTTAATGCTACAAAATTCATGTATCCTCTGATACCAAATCCCGGTTCAAAACCCCGTTGATTATTTTGATCATCTAGTCAGCGAAGTGCGGACTTTGTCATCTTCAAGAAGGCTTCGCCTATGTCTAGCCGCGATTTATAGCAGAAGTCAGAAGTCCTTTGTCAGAAGTCAAACTCTTGCGCTTACTTAGGTTTGAGACTTTTGTCATGTCCTAACTGCCCTGTCTTGATGCAAAGCGCGAGTGGGGGAAACCCCCAAGACCGCGCTGCATCGCTGGCGACTGCTATATTATTCGTTTAGGCTATAGGGAAGCTACAATAGGGAATTTGGAATTAACGCGCTGTTGCAGGCTTTTGCTCCAATTTGTCTTCAGGTAAGCAACGGTACAATCCCTTGCCTCACCCTTAGATGCTATTAAACTCATGCCAGATGAATTTTTCGAGTAGTACACCATGAATTTTTACTGAGATTACCACGCGATCGCTCATGCTTAGGGTATAGGATGCTGGGGTAATCAGGTGATCAGGTCATGGGGTGACTCGGGTGACTTAAGCATTCAGCCGTCAGCTATCAGCTATCAGCTAGCAGTTATAGCGCTACGCGCAAGCTTAAAGGAACTTGCGTCAGAAGTCAAAAGTAAGCTATGACTAAGTTTCGGAGTTTAGGAATGTCAAACGTCTGAATGCGTAGTGCTATATCAGCTAATGCGCTACAGATGGTGCTACTGATCGGTGCTTTTGAATAAAACAGGTAAGCATTCGAATAATGCTGAGTTACGGAAAGCACCGATCAGTAGCGTGAGCCAAAGGCTGACGGCTGACGGCTGAATGCTTACACAGAAACTAAGACAGAAACAATTGTGTCCACTCAACACCCCCAATCACCTCTGAGCATAAGAGTATGGTAGAAAGAGCTACCATTACAATCAGGGAGTTGATGAATGTCGAAAAACCAGTATGCAGAACGCCTCAGACAACAAGAGAGAGTTTACCTCAAGCGTGTTGCTGATTACTCTTCACTAAAGTCGATACCAGAAATATGGCCCCTTGCTGCCCAACGGTTTGGGTCAATCATTGCTCTGCAAGACCCTCACGCTGTGGGAGCTCATGGTGCTCCAGCCTCGACCCTAACCTATACCCAGTTGCACGAGCAAATCGAGCAATTTGCGGCTGGATTACAATCCCTAGGTTTCCAGCCAAAACTCGATGAGAAGGGTATTCCTACCCGAATTGCTTTATTTGCTGATAACTCTCCTCGATGGCTAGTTGCCGATCAGGGGATCATGACTGCAGGAGCAGTAAATGTGGTGCGCTCAGGTCAAGCAGAACGGCAGGAATTGCTTTATATTCTCCAAGATAGCGGTAGCACGGCTCTGGTAGTAGAACACCTCAAAACTTTGGAAAAATTAGGCGATCGCTTGGATGGGCTACCGATTGAATTAGTGATTCTCCTTTCTGAAGAACAACCACTATCGACCGGATCATCCCGACAGATTGTTAACTATACTCAACTCATGGAAGCCGGGGCATCTCGGTCTGTTACCAAAGCTAACCACAACCGGGAAACCTTGGCAACTCTGCTGTATACGTCTGGTACCACAGGCAAACCCAAAGGGGTGATGCTGAGCCATGGTAATCTCCTGCATCAGGTCAACACCCTTGGTACAGTAATAGAAATCCAAAAAAGCGATCGCGTTCTTTCTATCCTGCCTACCTGGCACGCCTACGAACGCTCAGCGGAGTATTTTCTATTATCTCAGGGTTCCACCCAGATTTACACCAACCTGCGCCATGTCAAAAAAGACCTTAAAACCTTCAAACCTAACTTTATGGTCGGAGTACCCCGACTGTGGGAATCGATTTATGAGGGGGTGCAAAAGCAGTTTCGTGAGCAACCGGAAGGTAAGCAGAAATTAGTCCAAAACCTGCTAGGGTTCAGTCAACGCTACATTGAGGCACGGCGGCTTGCTCAGGGGTTGACCTTAGATAATTTAAATCCTTCACCCATCCAAAAACTATTGGCCACAGTGCAAGCTTCCTATTTATGGCCGGTTCATCAATTGGCTAATAAACTAGTTTATCAAAAAGTCCGGGAAGCCACTGGGGGAGAAATCAAGCAAGTCATTAGTGGTGGGGGTTCCTTAGCGAGGCACCTGGATAACTTCTTTGAGATTATTGGTGTCGAAGTCCTAGTCGGCTATGGCTTAACCGAAACATCTCCCGTTACTAATGCCCGGCGTTCCTATCGTAACCTGCGTTTTAGTGCTGGACCACCTTTACCGGAAACTCAAATCCGGATTGTTGACCCTGAGACTCATCAGCCTTTACCCCAAGGTCAAACCGGCTTGGTGATGGTAAAAGGACCACAGGTGATGCAGGAATATTATCACAAACCAGAAGCTACCGCTAAGGCAATTGATCGAGACCGGTGGTTTGATACAGGGGATTTAGGTTGGGTGACCCCCCAGAATGATTTAGTCCTCACTGGCAGAGCAAAAGATACTATAGTTCTGACCAATGGAGAAAATATCGAGCCACAACCAATAGAAGATGCTTGTTTGCGCAGTGCTTACATTGACCAGATTATGCTAGTGGGTCAAGACCAAAAGGCATTGGGTGCCTTAATAGTACCAAATCTAGATGCCTTGCAAGGGTGGGCAGCGGCTCAAAATCTTACCCTTGATGTATTCGCTCAAGATGTTGATTTAAATACTAAAGAGGTTCAGACGTTATACCGGACTGAATTAAACCGAGAAGTCCAAAATCGACCAGGTTATCGCCAAGATGACCGCATCAGCACCTTTAGGCTGATTCTAGAGCCGTTTTCCCAGGAAAATGGCATGATGACTCAAACCTTTAAAATCCGACGACCTGTAGTCACAGAACGCTATCGCGCTATCATTGACGGGATGTTTGCGTGAAGTACCCCAACCGGCTTGACCAAAGGTCATGGGATTGCTCGCATTCTCAGGTCAATTCAGGGACGGTCTTATTCGTCTTATCGGCAAAGCCGACGCGGGGCGCGTTCGGGTTTCCCGCGCGCGTCCCCGACGCCTAAACCAGAGGCGCTTTCCTAGGCCGGGGAACCCGGCCTAGGAAAGCGCGCCTGCTGGAATTGGTCGTTGACGAGGCGTCCACAGGCAGACATCCGCCTTCTATCGACGTATAACTTTTACGACAGACTTACCATGGAATTACAGCTCTATGGCTAACCAGCCGGGGCAAGTCTCTTCCGGGAGACTAAACCTTAGAATAAGGCAGCCTTAATCATAAAGTTTTAACCCTTTTACCCATAGCCGACAAACCATAAAGGCTGCCTTATTCTTGCGGTAACTTCTGACCCTGAGCTCTGAAGCGTACTTTGTACACCTTTGATAAGGTAGCCTTTTAGTCAGTCAGGCGGGTCAACGACCAAGTTGATTATATCACGAATCGTCGTAAGTTGAGGCGCGACCCCGTAATTTAATTCTTCAAGCGGAAAGCGCGCCTCCGTAGTCTCGCTATCCATCCCCACCTTCAAAGAAGGTGGGGAATTCCGCGAGTTTCTGTTAAAACGTTAGAAGGTTTAGAGGTGCGGGCCTCAAACCTTGAGACTGAACCTCAATCTTCTTTTGAAGAATTATTGAGCAATATCACCAGTCAAACTCTCAATCCCTCAAAGTTACATAGTGGAACGCATATGGACGACTCTAATAAGAACTTACTCTTGAAACGGCCAATTAATATCAAAGCCATCGTTACCCCTCGATGGAAGGAAGAGGTTCAGCAACAACTACAAAATCAAATCAACCAACTCGACGGCCAACTGCAACAGATTGATCTGCAGGGACAAAAAGCGATCGCTGAGATTAAAAACCAGAGCGTGAATCCTCCTGGTCCTCAGGTATCGCAACAAATTGAAAGCATTCAAACCCAGGTCAATCAAAAGAAAAGTGAACTGCTAGAGCAGAAAAACCAGCAACTTCAGCAACTACAACAAGTCCAAACCCTCGAACTCGACCAGGAAGTTAGTCAAGGTCAGCTAGAAAGCTTCTTCAGGGTGGAAGAAGGAGATAACCTAGTCAAAAAGATGAACGTGGAAATTCTGCTGCGGGATGGGGTTATCGAAGAGATTCGCGGTGATATTTAACGGAAACACAGGACATGAATAAACAGGGATACACGGATATCTGATTATCCGTGTATCCCTGTTTAAAAATCTCTGTATTGTCTTTCACGCCTTTGCCATTGACCCAGCCATTACTGGCAAAATTCCGTTGACCAATCCTGATGACCCCGTCCCTCTCGACAGGTAAACTGTTGACCAGCCCACATGATCTGCCACTTTTTGCCAGTTTGGGCTGATTCCTTGGGTGATAACTCAATACGATACCGGATGCCACGTACAGAGTCATCCGGTAAACCCGTTTGAGTGATGGTGACTACCGCTTGATCAGGTTGAGGATAATCTACCTTGACCTGTTGATCAAAGTTTCCTTCAATCAACGATTGGTTTTGACCAAAGGTAGATAATGCGATCGCTTTTGGATCGGCACCAATCAGTTGATCCGGTTTTGCCTTATTGGCTAGGTCAATGGCTTTATAGTCTTCTCGCTTAGTCTGGACATTAGCAGGAGACTGAATTGGTTTGGGTTCAGGGGGTTTGCTAATCAGATTGCAAGCACTCAGGATTAGGATAATACCTGTAAGCGCGGTCAGGGAAAGTTTTTTGTTAAGCATCTCATATCAAGTTGCATTCGATAGAAATCAAGCTAACTTGTCGGCTGTTGACAGTCAACTCTCAACGATCAACATTTAACAGTCAACAGTCAACACTTAACACTTAACACTTAACAAAACACATTATCCCCGGGGGCCCAAGTCCATCTAATTACTGATGGCATTATTTATAGCGCTTGAACACTGACCCAGCACCGATAGCACCCAACATCAACAGACCCAATGTCGAAGTTGGTTCGGGAACTTTCTTAGAAGGCTTAGGGGGATCTGGGAAATCGGTAAACTTGATGCCAGAAACCGCACCACTTCCTGGTAGTTTAATATCCAGCTTGGTCACTGAATACTCAGGAAGATAGCTGAAATCGTAAGTGGATAGGGAGTTGTCTGTGCCAAATTTTAGTGATTGTTTCTCTGTTGTGCCATCCTCCAGAAACGCTTTAACATATCCGTTTTTATTCTTCGGATTCTCATCAATGTCTAGAAGCGTGACGTAATCAACAGAAACGGCTTGATCAAAAACAAAGGAAATGATACCACCGCCAGCCCAGTCATCGGGTGTTTTACTTTTGTCCTCGTTGATAATTAGAACGTTACCCTGTGGCTTCGTACCAAATGAAGGTCCCGTGGCTAAGTCATCGTCTCCACCGGTGCATGTAATCCCAAAATCAGGTCCGCAATTGCTGTTGAATAACCTTAAGGGATGATTAGACCCTTTGTTACTGGTTATATGCACACCGAATTTTGCCCATTGCTCACCAATATTTTTCTTAGTCCCCGCCTTGAGAATGTTACCAGCATCATCCTTTTCAAAATCCAGTAAGTATTCATCAGCTAGAGCGGGATTACCACCTACTGTTCCCAAAGTAACTAAGGCAGCTGTGAGCGTAACTGTTGATAACTTTTTCATGGTTTTTCAACCCCTCAATACTGACTTAATTTTAGCGCTAAAATCTTTTTTTATATCTTTTTTTGAGGATTTTTATTAACCTTTACTATCTACTATTCAGGTAATATAGCAGAATTCTGAATTCTGAATTCTGAATTCAGAATTCAGAATTTAAACTCTTGCCATACTGTAGTTTGAGACTTTTGTCATGTCCTAATTACCCTGGCGACTGCTATAAATAGATTATTATATAGCAATCCTCAATCATTTTTAAAATCACTGGACTTATTAAAAAATAGCTCCAACTCCGGTCCCTTCTGCCTTCTGCCAGCCCCCCTTATTAAGGAGGGGGGATTACTCCTGCATTAAAGCAGCCCATTTATTTCACGAATCAGATCGGATTGCTATAGTTATTTTATGGTTAATTAACCTATAGATTAGGTATAAGTTTCCTCTCTTGGGATAAATTATTCATTTCTTTAACGTTTGAGTCGGTTAATTAAAGATTCAGTGAAATGACCTTCATCCGGCCACCAAAATCGATAGGATTTAAGGTTATACTAAACTAGCTCTTAGACTGACCCTCTCAGCAGTCAACCGATAAGAGCTATTAGCATGTATAGAGTGATTGGTAGCTACCCACTCCCCTAATCCCTAATCCTGAGCAAAAAGAGGATATCCGTATTGTATAAAACCATCGAAGCCCTCTGCCTCATGGTTTCTTTACACAGTACGATGGCTTTGTGGGGCTTATTCAAGCTACAATGCAAGCTGGCATAATGTTTTTGCTAGCTCACTAGAATTGATTTAGAAGACCACCCCATGATTCACGAAGTTTTCATGCCCGCCCTCAGTTCAACCATGACCGAAGGCAAAATAGTTTCCTGGGAAAAATCTCCCGGAGACAAAGTCGAAAAAGGTGAAACCGT
Organism: Moorena sp. SIO4E2; assembly: GCF_010671945.1. NCBI lineage: Bacteria > Bacillati > Cyanobacteriota > Cyanophyceae > Coleofasciculales > Coleofasciculaceae > Moorena > Moorena sp. SIO4E2. Next base: position 5,433 of record NZ_JAAHIE010000072.1, on the reverse strand, counting down.
GGTGGTGGTTGAGTCGGATAAGGCTGATATGGACGTTGAGTCCTTCTATGAAGGATATCTGGCCACAATCACGGTATCAGCTGGTGACTCTGCTCCGGTGGGAGCCCCGATTGCTCTGATTGCGGAAACGGAAGCGGAAATTGAAGCAGCTAAACAACAAGCTGCCCAATCTACACCAGCTACTGACACAGCAACAGCTCAGCAAGCAACGGCCTCAACCCCAGAACCGGTACAGACAGCTCTTGCTGCAGTTGCTGATACTCCCAGCCGCCGTAATGGACGAATTATTGCTTCTCCCCGAGCTCGTAAACTAGCGAAGGAATTACGGGTTGATCTCAATACCTTGAGAGGAAGTGGTCCCCATGGCAGGATTGTGGCTGAGGATGTGGAAGCAGCAGCAGGTAAAGTTATCACTCCTCCGACACCAGCAGCCACCACCCCAGCAGCACCACCGACACCGGCTGTAATGCCCACTCCCACCCCAGCAACTATGCCAGCTCCTCTGCCAGCACCTCCTGCGGCTGTACCCCTGGGAGAAGTGGTGCCGTTCAATACCCTGCAAAATGCAGTGGTGCGGAATATGATGGTCAGCCTGCAAGTGCCTACCTTCAGGGTTGGTTACACCATCACTACGGATGAGTTGGATAAGTTATACAAAAAAATCAAGCCTAAGGGTGTTACGATGACAGGGCTGCTAGCTAAGGCAGTAGCGGTTACCTTGCAGAAGCATCCCTTGGTCAATGCTAGTTATACCGAACGGGGAATTCAATATCACAGTTCCATTAATGTAGCTGTGGCTGTGGCAATGGCTGATGGTGGCTTGATTACCCCAGTATTGCGCCATGCGGAGCAGCTGGATATTTATTCTCTGTCTCGCACTTGGAAAGATTTAGTAGACCGTGCCAGAACTAAGCAGTTGCAGCCAGAGGAATATAATTCCGGTACTTTCACCCTATCCAATTTAGGCATGTTTGGTGTAGACCGGTTTGATGCGATTTTGCCCCCAGGACAGGGTTCTATTTTGGCCATTGGTGCATCCCGTCCTACTGTAGTAGCTAGCCCTGACGGCATGATGGGAGTAAAGCGTCAGATGCAAGTGAATATTACCTGTGACCACCGGATTATCTATGGTACTGATGCGGCAGCGTTCTTGCAAGACTTGGCGAAGTTGATTGAAACTGAACCGCAATCGTTAACTCTTTAAGTCATTAATCGTAGGGTGGGCAGTGCCTAGCAACGCCCTTTGCAAGCTTGATTATCTGTCTGGTGCACTGCCCACCCTACATGAACTTTGGGTTAAACCTAGTCATTAATGGTAAGGTGGGCAGTGCCTAGCAACGCCCTTTGCAAGCTTGATTATCTGTCTGGTGCACTGCCCACCCTACATGAACTGCTTGATCACTGAGAGGGGCGCACGGTTGGTTGTGCGCCCCTCTCAGTAAAATTGTTCACTATTTCGCTTAACAGTGAGATTTTCGCAGTTTCCGATACTTTTTAGCTACCAAAGTCTACCAAGATCAACTTTAGCCCGCCAATGCCAGCTGATTCGAACGCCAGGGGGTATCTCCGCGCTTCACGAAGAAATATTCCTCGTGCGCCATAAAAGTGCGTAAACCAGATCCAATGTCACTACAAAACCCTTGGTTTTCGGGAAATTTATTTAATTGAGACAAGGTGGTGGCACTAAGAACATAGTTAAAGTATAGCAAATTACTTGAGTTTTTGGCAAGCTTTGTGATACTTTTGCCTACTGTCCACTAACCCTCCAGCAGTAAACAAACCACCCAAAGCAATTAGACCAAGCAAAGTAGAGGATTCAGGCACATCTTGTGGGTTCGATAAATGCGGTGGAAGAGAGCCACCGAACGCCAGTTGGTAGTTGCCTGTGTGAGAATACGTGTAATCGTTATTATCGTCAAGGCTGACCAGCCCAGAATCTGTGGCCTCGAAACCATAAAGGTATTGGGTTTTCCCATCGTATTCAACCTTGACAATTTCACTAGCCTGTATACTAGGTGGTAGGAAACCAGCGAAGGCTGGAGGAATTATCTCTGCCAACATATCTCTAGCATTAAAGTGACCTGCTAGCCCAATGGTAATTAGGCCTGTTGTGTCATCTTGGTTGAGGTAGGAAATATTGGGATCGCTAAATCGTTGCAATCCTCCATTGCCGAAAAATTGTCCATACAGAACATTATCTAGACCTGACCCAATCAAAGATACAAGACCGTTTGCAGTTAAGGCATCACTGAACCACTTCTGAGCTAAGGTGATGCCACCAAAATCAGTAGCCCAGTCAGCGAATGTCAGACTGCTCAAGGTGATGTCCTTACCACCGATTTGACCTGTTAGGCTAGTGACATCGTTAGAGAAGAAAAATTGGAAGTTTTCCAGGGTTTCACTGCTGGCAAATAGCTCTACGTTTCCACCAGGGTCACTAGCGTCACCTTGCAAGAGGGTTGACAAACTAGCACCTGGATCTATATAGGTATTCGTACCGTCAGATGCAATCTTGAGGTAGTCACTACCGATTAGGGTCGCTCCTGTGAGGCTTCCAGCAACAGCTGGGGTAGTGGCGATCGCACTGATACCGGCAATAATTGAGGCACCGAGCCACATTTTCATTACTGTGCTTTTCATTGACATGTCTCCCTTCGAGTTAGTTCAGGTTGCTGGCAGGACTTGGTGTCTTTTTTTTAGTATCGGAGTTGGATGTTAGCGATCGCGTTTTTGATGGGGTTTAAGTTATGTTAATCTTTGACATAATCCTGAGTGCGTCAGTTCCTCAGTCCTGAATAGGGCAATATAGCGCTACGCGCAAGGCAAGAGGAATCCCCCCTAACCCCCCGCGCGTAAGGGGGGCTGGCATGCATGCTAAAGTTGACTACAACAGCTTAGGTGCGCTTTCCGGAGAGGAAATCTTGAAGAGGGTCGCCTTATTACAAAAGTTTTAACCCTTTTACGTATAGCCAGTAACCCATAAAGGCGACCCTCTTAATGCGGTAACTTCGTTCCCGCATCTAATTATTAAATTCCCCACGGGTCGCACCTTTTTCAAGGTGTATCAATGTCAAACACCTTAATGGGTAGTGCTATAAATTTTCAATCTTGTAGCGATTACCGATTACCGATTACCGATTACCCAAGACCTGATCAGATTATTCACCTGTTCTGGTATCTCATCATGGGGACAGTGTCCTGCTTGTAGATAATATTCCGTTAACTGAGGATAATATTCCCTAAACTTTGCTCCCCGTTCTCTGCTCTTGATCCAAGGATCCCCTTCTCCCCATAGCATCAATAACGGACAAGTCATCTGTTCCAACAACACATCGACTTTTTCCCCTTGGGGTGACTTGAACACAGAAGCAAATACCTGAGCAGCACCAGGATCACAAGAGGGGCGATAAATCTCGTCTACTAACTGTTCCGTTACTGCATCCTGGTCAAGATAAACCTTCTGGAGGGTTTTGCGAATGATTGACGGTCGCCGCAGGTACTGGAATAACAGGAAACTTGCCCAAGGTTGTAGAAAAATTGATTTGGTTACGTTATTGAGAACTTTTTTAACAGGATTGACCTTAGTAACAGGTTGAGTATCACTAAACGGTCCAGCACTATTGAGCAATACTAAACCTGCGGCGGAGCTAGGACGCTGTGCAGCCACACACAAAGCTGAATAACCCCCCAAGGAGTTTCCAGCTAAGACTACTGGTTGACCAATCACCTCTGTAATAAAATCATCCAATTGGTCTCGCCACAAATTGCCACTGTACTCCCCATCTGGTTTACCAGAACGTCCAAACCCCAACAAGTCAATCGCCCAAACTTCAAAATGCTGACTCAATTGAGCAATGTTTTTGCGCCAGTGGTCTGTAGATGCCCCAAATCCGTGAATTAATAGTAACGGTGGGTATCCTGATTGCTTCTGTCCAGCCTGTACATAATATATAGATTCCCCCCGCCACTGCCAGTAAGTTCCAGGGATGGGAGTATTAGAAGGGGTAGCAATTACCTGGGTAGTCACGGTAAACTATTAAGTAATGTTAACTTTTTGATCATAGCGCTCCCTGCCAGATGTCTGATGTTAGACTAATGGCAGTATATAATGGAGAGTTTGTGTAAACATCTAAAATAGAGAGGGACAAGCTTTGTCAGTCGAAACCATTGAGAAGCGTTCAACAGTTCGTAAACACGCGCCTCGCTATCGCGTATTGCTCCATAATGATGACTTCAACTCTATGGAGTATGTGGTGAAAACCTTGATGGAAACTGTGGCGAGTCTGACTCAACCTCAAGCAGTCAACATTATGATGGAAGCCCATCAATCCGGGCTGGCATTGGTGATTACCTGTGCTCAAGAGCATGCTGAGTTTTATTGCGAAACCCTGAAGAACCGGGGTCTGAGTAGTACAATTGAACCTGACGAATAAGGGGCAATAGGAGAGATTCTTCCCTTTCCAAATCTTGAAATTATAAAACGTTTTACACCCAGGCTGGCTAGATTATCCCTATACCCAGCACCATTCAGGTTGGGGATGTTTATACTAGCTTTGCTGTTGCTTTGGTTACCCATAGCAGCACCAATATACTTAATTGGTAGCGACCCAAACTCAGTGACAATCCTGACTATGGGGCTAATGTTCGGGGTATTTCTGTACTTAGTCCGAGTTTGGGGAAGGAAGGTTTATCGCCAGCCAGGACTGTTAAAAAAATATGGTTTGCGGCTAACAGCGCAAAACGCTCTTGAGTTAATCAGAGGACTAGGCCTAGGTCTGTTAATGACTCTTAGTCTGTTTGGATTACAAGGGTGGCTGGGTTGGCTAGCATTCCAAACTCCTCCACTCCCATGGTCACGGCTGATTGTAGAGGGATTAATCAGTGCTTTGGCCATAGGCTTCGCTGAAGAATTGGTGTTTCGGGGTTGGTTGCTTGATGAGTTGCAACGGGATTATAGTTTTAAGACATCACAGTGGATTGGTGCGATCGCATTTGCGCTGCTGCATTTCCTTAAACCAATTCCAGAAATGATTCGCGGCTTACCGAGATTTCCCAGTTTATTGCTGCTAGGGTTAATCCTGATTTGGGCAAAGCGATCAACTCAAGGACGGCTAGGTTTATCGATTGGTCTCCATGCTGGCTTAGTTTGGGGTTATTATATTATTGATGTTGGGCAATTAGTAGTCTATTCAGGCAAGGTTGCTCCCTGGATTACTGGCATTAATCGCGATCCTACTGCTGGGATAATGGGATTGCTATTTCTAGCTTTAGTTGCTTGGTGGATGAAGCGCAATCATCATAGTAATTAGTAATAATTAGTGATTAGTAATAATTAGTGATTAGTGATTGGTATTTAGAGTCCAAAGTGATAATAGTTTAAAAGTCTAAATAGCAAGAGGTGCGCTTGACCTTGGCGAATTTAATTCGCCAAGG
>NZ_JAAHIE010000719.1:0-3165 GCF_010671945.1 Moorena sp. SIO4E2 | reverse complement strand
ACTCATTAACATTTATCTTACTATCCCAGGTCAGAATGAACGTCTTCTCAGCTTCAGAGCTAAATTCACCATGGGAGGCGATGTGTACTACTGGGAAAGTACCCATATCAAAGGTAATGATCTTATCAAAACCAGCAATTCGACTAGTCTGTACTGCTCCAACAATACCGCCAGCAGGTCCTGATAAAATACTATCCTTCCCTTGAAACTGTTGCGCGTCCGCCAGTCCTCCGTTTGACTGCATGAACATCAATAGTCCAGAAGTTTTTCCCTGTAAGCCTTCCGGCTGGGTAGCTTGAAGGTTATTTTCCAAACCTTCATTGGTCAAGCCGCCAAGCTGCAACTGTTGTTCTACCTGATCTACATAGCGACGCAGAATCGGTGATAAATAGGCGTCAACCACTGTGGTATCCCCCCGACTGACTAATTTCATCAAAGGGGTCACTTGATGAGATACTGATATTTGGGTAAAACCAATCTCTGATGCGATGGTGGCTATCTCCTGTTCATGAGTGGGATAGCGATAGCCATGCATCAAGACAATGGCGCAGCTACGAATACCGTCATCATAAGCAGCTTGCAAGGATTGGCGGGTTTCAGCCAGATTGATCGGGATTAGCTCTTCACCCTGGGCGCTGTAACGTTCTTCTATCTCAATCACCCGTTCATAGAGCATTTCAGGGAGCACAATTTCACGGGCAAAGATATTCGGGCGATTTTGATAACCGATGCGCAAGGCATCTTGGAAGCCCTTAGTAATCACTAGGACAGTGCGATCGCCTTTCCGTTCCAATAAGGCATTGGTGGCTACTGTCGTTCCCATCTTGATCGCTTCAATGGCATCACTTGGTATCGGCCTATCAACAGGAATATCTAAAATCTCTCGAATTCCCTGTACTCCAGCATCTTGGTACCGTTCAGGATTTTCCGAAAGCAGCTTATGAATTATCAACTGCCCATCCGGGCGTTTTGCCACAATGTCCGTAAAGGTACCACCTCGATCAATCCAGAATTGCCAGGGTCCAGTGGAAGTAGTAGTCATATTTGCCCGATTTTTAATACAACACTAAAGAGATGGGGAAGATGGCGGAGAATTTCCCAATAGTTTCCTGTCTCCATCAGCAACGTCCCAGCAAACTATATTTTCCCTTAAGACAGAGTAACTTAGCATTCCAGAGCCACCAAGCCGAGGTATCACCCGATCGGGGAGTGGTCATTCAATGGGAGCCAGGAATTATTTCTGAGATTGAGCAAACATAGCCCAAGTTGACTCTAATTTAGACTAAAATTAGTTATCCTATGGCAATCCCAAACCTTTACTATTAGTGGTCATGTCTGTTTGATTTTGGTAAAATATAGATAATAATATTGGTATAATTATCTACAATATATGCATCGCTATTTACTGTTCAAAACAATTTTTTGTTGATATTTGTTTTTAACGCGCTAACGCCATCAAAATTAATTATGCAACTAGAAGAATATTTTAACTTTCTGGCTCCCGATGACATTCGTATTAAAGGTCATCGAATTGGGATTGAAACGGTGTTGTACGAGTATTTATTTAAAGAGCGTACTGCTGAAGAAATTGCCAAAATTTACTCAACTCTCACCTTAGAAGAGGTCTATGCCACAATCCTATATTATCTACAGAACAAAGACACAGTCAGTAAATACATTGCTGACTGGCTAGAGTGGGGAGATCAACAGCGTAAAGCTCAAGCCTTGAATCCTCATCCTGCAGTAGCTCGACTCCGGAAAATCAAAGCAGAAAGACAAGCCCAATTGAAAGCCAATTGAAAAGTTAATTATAATTGCACAATGTTATTATGATCAAGAATATCAAGAGCAAATTATGTAAGCATTCAGCGGTCAGCGGTCAGCGGTCAGTAGTCAGCGGTCAGCTTATTTTATTCAAAAGCACATCAAGTAGGGTTCGTATAGCGCATCAACTGATGACTGATAGCTGATAGCTGATAGCTGATAGCTGATAGCTGATAGCTGATAGCTGATAGCTGATAGCTGATAGCTGATAGCTAACCAAATTATTCACTTGCAGATGACTTGAATTAATGAATTATTATAACTAGAAGTCTCAACAATACATTGCTGTTTGTTTGTATTATAATGCTCCTCATCGTAAGCATTCAGCCGTCAGCTATCAGCTATAAGCTTAAGCGGATCACAGGCTAGAAGCCTGTGCCACGGTACTTGAGGTGCTAGCAGGCGCTTTAACTGTACGGGGTCGGATCAGTAAAACGAGCAGGGATTTTCAACCAGCCGTTCCAGCACCTTAAACTTGTTTACTACCTCCCGTTGATTAGCTGACGGCTGACGGCTGATAGCTGAATGCTTACTCCTCAACAAGCCTAAGACTGAGAAGACTAGACTCGTGAAAGCAAAAGCCAAACCCAAGAAACTACTAGGTTTTTTATATACTTGCTTATTCCTTGGTTTAGGAATACTCCCCACAGTAGTCAAACCAAAGCCAGCCCTTAGTGCAGAATACATTTACTTTAACTATGGTCCGTTAAAATTGTCCCTTTCCCGGGAATCTCTGGAAATTTTCGCCAATGAGGGCAGAATTACTAAAGAATTTGAGTTCTACGCCCAAATGCTGAACCCAGAAGCCTTGGAACAGTTGCGGATGCTACTCCAAAAGCGGATTAAAATCAGTCCTGTAGCCATCTCCCGCTTAGGTAAATCCCCCATGGGAGAAGCCTTTCTGGAAGGTTTGGGAAAGATGATAAAAACCCACCCTGGTCGCAATGGTTTACATAGTCTTAGGGGGGCGCTGGTTTTGGCAGCAGCTGACTCCGAGGGTCTAACTATAATTAATATAGTGCGCCAGTTTCCCACCGAGGGGATGTTGATTGATACTGACTATATCTTCGATGTCCAAAAAGAGCTAGCTACCCTATTTCGATATCGAGATGCAGCCGTGAATGCGATCGCAAACCAAGCCACCCGAGAAGCGGCTGCTGAGAATACCGTTGATGTCTCCCAGTTAACAGACTTACAACAACCTGGTCCTTATCAATTCACAGACCAAGTCATCACCCTTTCCGGTCGCCGCCGTCAATCCCCTCTAGGGTTATCCGGAGAAACCAAGTTTGAGGTTGCTTTGTACTTACCCAAAGGCAATCCAAAACCAGCCCCCTTAGT
>NZ_JAAHIE010000718.1:0-3167 GCF_010671945.1 Moorena sp. SIO4E2 | reverse complement strand
TCCCAAGTTGCTGGGATTATTTAAAGGTGCTCCTAGCCAAAAAATTGGCTTGCTCAGTGAACGAAGTGCCAGGGAGTTAATCACTGAACCAGCTAAGGAATATTTGGCCTATAACTCTGAAGCAATCGATGCCATCTTAGCATTAGCTTCAGGTCATCCCTATTTCACTCAGGTCCTATGTCATGCACTGTTTGCTCAAGCTAGAACTGCACAAAAGTGGCAGGTAACTCCTGATGATGTGACTAGAATTGTTGATGATGCCATTGAAATTGGTGAAGGAGGATTAACCTGGTTTCGGGATGGATTACCGATTCTGGAACGAGTGATATTTTCCGCAGTAGCAGAGGCTCAAAAAAAAGCTGAAAGAAATCCTAATCAGGTTGTGCAAGACCCGTTGAGTTTACTGGAAGAATATGGCGTTACCATCACCGAGTCTTTGACTCAAGCTAGGGAAAAACTGCTTAAATTAGGTTTCTTAGGGGTCGTAGAAATAACTGATCAAGTTTCATCCTACAACGGAAAATATTACAAAGTAGAAATAGAATTAGTCCGCCGCTGGTTAGTCCAACGTTACCCATTGCGGCGAGAGATATTGGAATTGGAAGACCTCGATCCAGAGGCTAAGGCTAGTTATCAACAAGCAATTGAACGAAATGCTCAGGGGGTGAAACCCTATGAACAGGTTTTGAAAGCCAATCCCAATCACTTTAGTGCTTTATTCGAGATCGCAAGGATATATTTGGAAGGTGACGTATTTGATAAAGCAGTGCAATGCTATCAGCGAGCATACCTAGTTGATCGAGTCCGGAATCAGGATGGATTAGTGCGATCGCATTTAGGTTATGCACAACACCTGATGGAAGTAGGGGAAGTTATCCTCACAACGCAGCAATTGAAGCAAGTGCTAACCATAGAGCCAGATAATCAAGAGGTTTATAAGCTCTTTAACAAATTAAACAATCCTTTCGTTGTAGGCGCACCAGTTCCCCCAGACCGTTTTGTGGGACGAAAATCTCTCATTGAGACTGCCTTTGATCAAATATATAACCGCAGTAACTTAGCGATTTGGGGTGGCCCAGGGATGGGAAAGACCTCTTTCCTGGAACTCCTGGCTTCCCCGGACGTTTGGCAAGAGTATGGAGAAGAGCCATCACAGGCGGTGATGGTGCTATTCAGTTGCGAAAGTATCCAACCGTTTACAGCTTCCGGGTTTTGGCAAGAAGTCCTAATTGAGCTGATGGATAAATTAGATAGTGAGCCAGACCTTAAGAGTGACATTGAAACATTGCTCGACCAGGGAAAAGCAACTGCCAGGGGGATGCGCCAAGTATTGGGGCAGCTTGGGAAACGAAACAAGTTCTTGGTGTTGCTAGTGGATGACTATGATGCGGCTTTGCGAGAAAACCCGCACTATACTCAAGCTGACATAGAAGTCTTTCTAAGTGAGTGTCGCAGTATTGCCTATCAATCTCGGGAGAGGGAATATCTATCAATGATTGTCACCTCACTCAAACGTTTCAATGAACTTGGACCGAGTCTAACCCCAGATCAATCCCCGTGGTACAATCACTATCTGTTTGTGGTACTTAGGCCATTAACGGAGACTGAAGTGGATACTCTGCTACAAGGTATTCCAATCACACCAGCATTACGGGATGTTATTCAAAACATGGCTGGTGGACATCCCGCGCTGCTACAAATTGCTGGTTCTTTGCTATTTAGAGAATTAAGAACTGGGAAGTTACCTGATACTGAAACCTTTGCCAAGGAGTTTGAAAGTCAAACTAGACATATTTTTCAAGATATTTGGCAACGGTGCAGGGATGTCGAGCAAGGTCTGTTGATACTGATGGCTTGGTCGAAGTTGAAAGGTAGTCTGGAGCAAAAGATTACTGTTGACTTAAGTGATATTGACTTAGTTTTTAGCCAACAAGAATTAGATTTATATTCTCTCGAACAACAAGGTTTGATTATGAGGAATCAAGACTTAGAGAAACCAGTCTACTTATTTAGGTCATCAATTATGGAGCAGTGGGTAATTCATAAAATTCAGACTAGCGATAAAGCATCATTAGAAAAATGGGAGACTATTTTGCTTAAGCTAATCAACCCTTGAGGAGTTACTATAGCGAAGGGAGTAGGGAGTAGGGAGTGTGGGGAGATGGGGAGATGGGGGTATCGGGAGTCAGATCAGTTTTCCCGATTCCCGATTCCCGATTCCCAATTCTAAATTCTAAATTCTAAATTCTAAATTCTAAATTCTAAATTCTAACTTCTGACTTGCGCGTAGCGCTATATAACCTTACCAATCACATGGTTTATAGTCTTTCAGGAACACCCCATAGAGGCGCTCTCCTGCTAACCCGCGCACAATGGGATCATAAACCCGTGCAGCGCCATCAATCACATCAAGTGGTGGACGAAATCCTTGCTGACGGAGGTATTCACGCACAGGATGAGGCTTCTCGTCTGTAATCCAACCCGTGTCAACACTGGTCATATAAATGCGATCGCAATGCTAACTGCTATTACCGAGTCTTGCATCGAAAACTGGGATTTGGTAGATGAGTATGGTATCGACAATGATGATATTGCTTGTGAATTAAATACTGTTTGGTGCGAAACAATTCTCAGTACAGATATAGCTAAATCATAAAAAGTAGACTTAGAAGTAAATTTTGACTTTTGGCAAAACGAGTGGGGTAGCTATTTTGACATGGCGAGGGCTGCTTTACAGCAAGGTTGGGACTATCCACCATTACAACAGATACTTCAAGGAAATATTACTTCGACCAGTTTATGGGAAGGATTTCCCCCAGATTACGCTGAGGATTTAGCTTTAATTAGACTACAAATTTTAGAACGACAACAACGCTACGAATAATATCTCTATTTAGCTCAAGCAACAGGGCTTTTAATCAAGTATTTGATCATGTTAGTTCGTTTAGAGGTTGTCTGAAAAGTCTCATTTGCTACATCCAAGCCCCCGTTGGTCCCCCAATTTTGGGGGACTTCTACCAGCAAATTGATTCTTGTTCCCCCCAGAATTGGGGGGCTAGGGGGGCAGAATTCAGTATCAAAAAACTTTTCAGATATCCTCTTAGAACGGGTTGACCTCGCCATGAAAGCTGCACGGTCACAAATGACCATAATGGAACAAGCTTTAG
>NZ_JAAHIE010000717.1:0-3174 GCF_010671945.1 Moorena sp. SIO4E2 | reverse complement strand
GACGCAAAGCGATGCAGAGGTGCGACCCGTGGCGAATTTAATTCGACGACTGTAAGCGCACCTAAGTGGTCTTGGGGAGGCAGCGCGGTCTTGGGGGTTCCCCCCATGAGCGACTGCCGTGGTTTCCCCCACTCGCTATTGCATCAAGAACACTATTAGAAAAATACTTTTGCAAGAGGTCTAATATTCCTGTCACAGAAATGTTGCTAAGTAAGCGCCCAGTGTTGAAGGGGAAACTTGCTTCCCCTTTTTACTATTCCCTAAATCCCCAATTCCCAATTGCTAATGATGCAGGTGCCAACTAGTTCCTTCGACAATATCAGTCCCACAGCGTTACTAGTGGCTTATGCCAGACAGTTTACCGACATTCCTTATGGGCAAGAATTAGCACAATTGGTTAATGCTCAAGCTTTTGTAGAGCAGTTACAAAAACAACAATCCGATAAATCCTGTGAAGTAGCCGTTTTATTTGAAGGTCGGTATAAAGCTATCAATCAAGTGATGGCTCAATTTCAAAAAACTCAAATCCTTGAACTAGCCTCCGGCTTGCTGCCACGGGGCATGGTAATGTCTGGTAACCCTTCTACGACTTTTATCGAGAGTGATTTGCCAGGGATGATAACGCGCAAACAGCAACTGGTGAAACAGCTAATTGGCGTACGCTCAAACTTGCACTTTATTGGGATTGATGCCACTAGTCAACCCAGCCAATTCCCTATCGATGTAGATTATCTAGATTCCCAACAGCCCATTACTGTAATATGCGAGGGACTACTGCTGTACCTGACGTTACATCAAAAAAAGCAGGTATTTGCTAATGTCCGGGAGTTGCTTCAGGTTTATGGTGGTGTGTGGATAACCCCTGATTTAATTACAAAAGAATATTTGAGTAGGGTACGGCGAAATAGCCCAGCTTGGCAAAAATTGAGCCAGACAGTCAGAGGAATGACAGCAACCTCAGACACAGATACTATCTTTGACAATTTCGATCAGGTTAGGCAGTTTGTAAGGGAGCAAGGGTTTCAGCTTCAGGCTTATAATAGCCTCAATGTATTAGACCAACTAACTTGCTGGCAACCGTTGGGGATTAATCCTGCTGTTGCCGAATCTATACTCGCGGATTCATTTGTATTTGTGCTTACTACCGATATCGGAAGTTAAACTGAGATCTGGCACCATTGTCATTAATCGTAGGGTGGGCAGTGCCTACCAACATGGTTTGCAAGCTTAATTATCTGTCTGCTGCACTGCCCACCCTACATGAACTTAAGATAATCTTTAATATTGCCTTTTGAATGGATGCCTTTTGCCTTCAAATGATAAGCTTTTTACAGAGCAGTATCAGAATTGCTATAGTATGTTCGATTGCATCGTGATTGGAGCAGGGCCAGCTGGTATAGTTACTACCAAAGAATTACTGGAGCAAGGAGTAGGCGAGGTAATCTGTTTAGAGCAAGCAGAGGATGTGGGCGGGGTTTATGCCCATACCTACGACAGTTTAGTGCTGACTACATCTTGCGCATTTAGTATGTTTTCGGACTTCTGGATAGGTGATGGCAATCAGCACAAATTCTGGACAAAGAACGAAGCAGTTGACTATTGGAAAAGCTATGCCAAGCATTTTGGTGTTTTAGATAAAATTCGTTTCAATTCCAAAGTTGTAGCAGTCACTCCCCAAGATAATCAAGGGTGGCAAATTCAACTAGCCTCTGGAGAGATTTTGCACTCAAAACGGGTAGCTTTGGCAATTGGTAACAACAGTATCTCAAATTATCCAGAGTGGAAAGACTTATTAACTGAGGTGGAGTTTTCCCATTCCAAGGAATATCGTAACCCTGATAACTTTGTGGGCAAAACGGTATTAGTGGTTGGGGGAGGTGAGTCAGCTTCAGACATAGCCCTAGAAATATCTCCTGTCGCCAACAAGTGCTGGGTCAGCCTTCGCAATTCAGCTGGGTGGATAATACCTAGAAAGAGAGGTGACTATGCTGCCGATACTGCTAGCCATCGCGGTGTATACGGTCTACCAAGAGACTATGGACATGCTTTGAGCAAACTTATCTTCCGATTAGAGTTGAGCAAAAACGATCCAGTTCATGATACTATAGTTGAGCTAAATCAGAAGGTTAAGGCTAAAAAAGGGGTCTGGGGTACATACGGAACTAAAAATATCTCCTTACCCAAGGCAATTGTGTATCATGGCTGTCAAGTGGTCGGCGAAATAGTAAAGGTAAAAGATGGTGGCTCGACATTGATCGCGGCTGATGGGGAAACCCTTGAAAACGTGGATGCGGTAGTATTTTGTACAGGCTACAAAAACTATGTGTCTTTCCTACCTGAGCACTTGAGAAAAACTGACCCCCGGAGTCTTTACAAACATATCTTTCATGCCTTGTATCGGGATAAAATCGCTTGGATTGGTTGGGCACGTCCTGCCATTGGCAGTCAGTTTCCTATTACGGAAATGCAAGCCAGATTTTTGGCCTTGATTTGCACTGGCCAACGCACTCTTCCTGCTTCTGAGGAAATGGAGCAGGTGGCATCTATTGATAAAGCCAAATATTTAGAACAGTTTGAACATAATGCTGCTCGGATCCGAAGCTTGCTTGATTATCATATATACATCGACGAGCTAGCTGATTTAATTGGGTGCAAACCGCCCTTGTGGAAATACTTTTTCTTAAATCCTCGGCTCTGGTTTACCATCGTATATGGTCCGACGCAAGGTACCCAGTTTCGTTTACGAGGACCAGGCCAAAAGAAAGCTTTGGCTCAAGAGCTAATTAGGAAGTTACCAGTGATTCCATTCAATAATCACGTTATCAAAGCTGGTCTAAGAGGTCGTGTGATTTATGGGTTCAAGGCTGTAGTTAAGGGGTTGATGAATCCGCTTTATTTTGCTGTGAATTTGGTGAGAAACAAAGGTCAATTAGGGTAAGCATATCCGCTACGCGCACGCTACGCGAACAGCGGTCAGCGGTCAGCGGTCAGCTGAAAATAAACCTCTTTAGGGAGAATTTAATAGTTCGAGGTAAGGTATCAGCTGATAAGCTGTTCGGCATTTAAATTGGTATAATAAAAATTAATAAATAACCCAATAATAGGAAATATGCCAGCAAAAAATTATCTGACACAAGAGCAAAAAACAATACTTCAAAAAGCCTTAAAAATAGA
>NZ_JAAHIE010000716.1:0-3175 GCF_010671945.1 Moorena sp. SIO4E2 | reverse complement strand
TTACCCCTTCAATAGCAAGGGATTCAATGAACTAAAAATGCCATTTTAATAAAAATGCATTTTTAAATTACTCAAAAGCTTACTTAGTAAGGTTTACGGCGATTATTTTATACTAATTTATCATAGCAACTCTAGGAGAGCCAAATTTTTTAATAAAAAATCCTCCCCAGATATTGAGGAGGATTTCTTGGAAACTAGTATGATAGCTTTCTACTATCCGTTACTAGATTGCTGAGCAATCACAGGATCTTTGATCATGCTAGATCACACTAGTGATGTGCTGTGTAAATACCCATAAGAGTACCCTGGAACCAACCTGCTCCACATCCATCTATTTCAAAATCACCTGTCTCAGGATCAAAAGTAATAGTTCCCAACATTACATCACTGGCGTTTGTAAGTTTGTATGAAACGTCTGATGTGCGGACAACCTCAGCACTAGTGTCACTGCCTTCGACATTTACCCATAATTTGCGACTTTTGTCAGTATAGACGTCTAGAACAGTGTCCCAGGCATAGGTTGCGGATCGGGCGATTAGTGTACCTGAGAATACATTTCCTTTCTCTCCAATGTTTGTGACCAAGGATGGTCCACTACCATTATTGGAATGAGCCCAAGCAGCGACTATGGTTGGAGCTTCATCAGCAGCAAGTGCATTAGCGTTACCGAGAAACAAAGTTACCGCTGCTAACAGTGATACTACAACTAAACGCAGGGAATTAATCATTTTTTGAATTCAACTTTTTTGCTGATTGACAAGAGGTAATTAAGGGCTTTTTTTTATATATCAATACGGGAGCATGTCACTTATGCAGAACATTTGTACTAAAGCTATAGCCCTCTCATGTGTTTGAGCTTGCTCTGATAGTATATAGTTCATCTGTTCTGCAACTTTGACCTGCTCCCTATCAATACCTTATCTTTAACCCTCACATTTACAAACAATAGCATTTGTATTTGAGATGTCAACCTCCCACAAGTTTTGAATGCTAATAAAAGCTTAAAATCAGCCATTTCTATCAGATTGTGTCAATATAGCTAATTTGTTGATTAATAACACATAAAAGAGTATTAAAAACATTTATAAGTTATTATGATTGACTTGCAAGGAGCTAAGTGACTACTATTGGTAGTAGCTATAATTCCAGATCCGATCATGCTGCTGCGATCGCTTTTCTGATTGTCTGGGTTCGGGTGCAGGTTGTCTAGTCCAATTAAATTGGATACTTGAAAAAATGCACGTGTTTCAGCCCCACATATTGCAAACACCATTGTTTAAACCCTTACAACGCAAAGATTTATTTGGGGTGCAACGCCGAATTTTTAATAATAATTTTGAATGGTCGCGAACGGATTGACCCCCTCAGCGACTAGCCGGAAAACTGCCACCAGCGATGCAGCGCGGTCTTGGGGAGGCAGCGCGGTCTTGGGGGTCTCCACGGGGCTTACAAGGTGCGGACGCAGGTTCCGCACACAGCCCCTCCCCATGAGCGACTGCCGTGGTTTCCCCCACTCGCGCTTTGCATCAAGAAATAAAGTGAATATCACTAAAGGTTTCGATCCACAGACGAGCACCACAATCTAGTGGATGATCGGGATTATAAACAATCTTACATGGACCAAGGATTTCCACTTCGTTCCCGTAGATATTGCTACCACTTCGTTTTACTGAAATCACTGGCTTGCGGTCTTGAGGGCTTTTCTTGATATTCGAGCCAATGTGATTGCGGTTGACATTAATCTTAGCTAATGCGGTCGTACGACTAGTGCGCCATTTCCCCTTTGGTCCACGAGTACCTTTGGTAATTTGTGGCAAATGGTTGAACAGAGGAATAATCCAGAATTTTCCAGTTTTAAAAAAAATGATTCAATTAATTACAATATCAACTTCTCCATAAGCTAAACCATCACTATAATCTTAAAATACTACCTCGGTTTTTAAAAAAAATAAAAATATTTTTTTGGTCTTCTTGATTTTTTTTATTATCAATAACCCTGAAAATTTATTTGCTTTAATAACTCTTTTCTAAAAAAAAATCAAGACGTGTAATGTAAATATTTGAAAGCTGTTTACGATAAAAATTATCTAATGTTAGCTCCTTTAGACTGCTAAGCAGGTGTTTAGAACAAGCTTGAGCCAGCGCAACATACATAAGTTGATTGTAGCAGATATTAAATTCAACAGCGTTAAAATGACCGGTATCATCTATATAACAGGATTCACTGATCGAAAATTCCCCTCTTACGACATAATCCTTATCCTCCCTCAAAGTAGAACCAACAGTGTCAGAAATTTTGAAATCAATATAGGCTTCCTGAAGATAAATTGCACCTTTACTGGCATATGGACTCAGTGTACGTTGTAGCAACAACTCGTCAATTCTTTCAAAGTCTTCTTTCTGTACAGGCATGACTTTAGCTTTCCAGGTTCTTTCCAATTTTTCAGTTTATACTACATGGGGACACGGAGGTAAGCATTTAGGTGTAGGGGTTGACAAAGCCATCCTAATTACTCAAATCCATCCCAAGAACGAGACCCACCGGGTACTTTCCGCTTAGTGACCGCCAGATGCAATGACCGCCCTGCCCGATTGTGATCGGGTGGGCAGGATACTTACCCTACTCCTATTTATTCGAAGATTCAGCAATGCCCTCTGGTTATGGGTGGGGTTTTTGCACTCAGCTTTGCAGCCCCAAAGGCATTCGCGTAGTGTCTCCTACGGAGAATCGCAGCGGTTTTTTTTATGTGCTTGGACTTAGGGATTTTACCAGATAGAATATTCAATATTTATTGTTACTGACATCGATGCCACAGTCACAATACACTCCCGAACCAATAACTGATATTCCAGTAGCCATCAGAAAGTATTGATTAGACCATATTGGATATCATGCTGCTAGTATTCATAGTGCAACTTATTATGTTTAGCAAACTAATACCCCAAGTTTCTAGAACAAATAAAACAGGCTAAGCATCAATCTTCAATTCCTGCAACGCCGAATAATAAAATTGATCATTTTGAATAGTCCCAAAGCCTTGACCCCCTCAACGACTAGCAGGAAAACTGCCACCAGCGATGCAGCGCGGTCTTGGGGAGGCAGCGCGGTCTTGGGGGTCTCCACGGGGCTTACAAGGTGCGGACGCAGGTTCCGCACACAGCCCCTCCCCATGAG
>NZ_JAAHIE010000715.1:0-3177 GCF_010671945.1 Moorena sp. SIO4E2 | reverse complement strand
TCTCTTCAAGGGTGGGACTTTCACCCACATCCTGAGGATAGTTAGGATTTTTGAGGTTAGACCTCACGAATCCCCCTAATCATACCCCTTTCTATTACGAAAGGCTCCTATTAGGAACGAGCCGCACTACTACTGGCGGGATGCCCCACCGCCAAATTTAAGATATTGATTGCTGCATTAACAATTAAAGTCAGTGACTCTCTCACGAGAGCCACTGCTCTCCAAAACGGTACGTGACACTTTCGCGTCATACCGCTCCTCAATGAAACGGGATTTGTCAAATCTACGTCACCACCAACATATCTTCTATCCATTGGTAATTTGGATATCAAATTGTGGTTTGGGCTTGACACTGTTTCAGTCAGATTTGTTGCCATAACTCCCATCAGTA
Organism: Moorena sp. SIO4E2; assembly: GCF_010671945.1. Taxonomy (NCBI): domain Bacteria; kingdom Bacillati; phylum Cyanobacteriota; class Cyanophyceae; order Coleofasciculales; family Coleofasciculaceae; genus Moorena; species Moorena sp. SIO4E2. The sequence goes on along the minus strand of NZ_JAAHIE010000715.1, from coordinate 2,786 downwards.
GAAGTTTTACTATCATGACAATGTCGATGGAGAAGTTGCCAGTTTTTATACTCATTCAAACCGCCTAGTGACTTAGGAATGATATGGTCAAGTTCGATAATATCTCCATCTTTGAAGTGTAGTTCACAGTGTGGGCATTTACCTTTCTGTTTCTTAAGCAACGTTGCCGTTTTCTTAGAAACCAGTGGACTTTTGCCCATTCGGAAACTCCAATATATTAGGTCGCCGTTGTAGGGGGATGCTTCACCTTTAATTTTTGTGTATCCAACGTTAGTCGATATGGATGCGTGTTTAGTTAGGTGGTAAGGATTGGAGTGTTCTCGTGTGGAGAACACCCATTTATCCCCTTTAGTTGTGTGCCAGTATTTTTGCCTGAGCCATTTGTTCCCTTTGTTTCTGTGTCTATGTTTTCCCCATTTCCAGAGTTTCCAGAATATAAGGTAATCCATTTTTGAGAACACTTTGCTACTTTGGTATGGCTTAAAGTAATTACACCATCCGTTGATGATAGGGTTCAGGTTTTTAATGAGTGCTGCCTGGGATTTCCCTCTATGTTTTTCTATTACTTCAGCTATTTTTGCGTAGTGCTTCTTTTGTGACTTCTTTGAAGGGGATATTTGGGTTTTGAATCCTAATAAATTACCTTTTGTATCTTTCCCTGAACGACATTTACCAGCTTTGTATTGCCAGAGCTGAAATCCAAGAAAATCAAAGCCTTTCTCCTCTCCTCTGTAGGATTTGAGGGTGTGAGCTATTCGGGTTTTACTAGGTTTAAGTTCTAGACCCATATCTTTGAGCCATTTTGCTATGACTTGGTGACACTGGTGTATTGCTTTTTCAGACTCATGTAAAATTATTAGGTCATCAGCATATCGGATGAGACTAATTGAGTTTCTTTTATCTCTTTTTGGTAGTTGATACCTGCCATCAGAGCGTTTCATGTCGAAGGATTCCGACAATGTCTTAATCTCTTCCTCCATGCCGTGTAAAGCAATATTGGCAAGTAGTGGCGAAATAACTCCACCTTGCGGAGTGCCTTCAAAAGTTGGGAATAGTTCTTTTCCATCCATTACACCCGCTTTTAGCCAAGCCCGGATTTGTTTCCGAAGGGTGGGAAAAGTATTCAGTTTTTCTAAAAGTTTCCCGTGGTTAATTCGGTCAAAGCATTTGGCTATATCAGCGTCGAGTACAAATTTTGGTTTATACCTGATGTTGTTGAATATGGCTTCTATGGCATCATGGCAACTTCTGCCTGGTCTAAAGCCGTAGCTATTTGGCTCAAATTTGGCTTCCCATTCGGGTTCTAATGCCATCTTTAGGAGAGCTTGTAATGCACGGTCGTACATGGTAGGTATCCCTAAAGGTCTTTCTTCATTTGTTCCAGGTTTGGGTATCCAAACCCTTCTGGTTGGTTTGACCTTTGTACCCAGTTTGAGTTGATTTATGAGCTTCAGACGTGCTACTGGGGATAGGGATTTGACCCCGTCCACTCCTGCGGTCTTTTTGCCTTTATTTTCCTGGGTAACCCTACGCACCGCCATCGCTTTGGCTGACCATGATTTGATTAGCAATTTTTGAAGTCTGTGAACTACAGCGACGTTGCCACAACGAGACGCTTGATAAATCCGTTTTTGCAGCTTGAAGACCATCCTTTCTAGCTTGCGCCAGGGGATATCTTTCCATTTATACATCGGTATTGTTTCCGTGTTCATAACCTTACCGCTACTAACAGCTTTATCTTCCGTTACATCGTGAGTCCGTCAGCTTATCCCAACCATTACGGTTAGGCGTTCGCTTCTAACTCAATCTTTCCCGAGCATCACCTAGTTTTCCTAGAGTTTGCGTCTTGGTTGACTGCTCTGGATATCGACCTTCCAGAGAGTAGATGCCAGGGTTACTTCGTTCCGAATAACCATTGGTAAGTCCTGTTAGGATGGAACTCTCCGCCTTTTTAGGAAGTGCTTATCAACTAGATGAGAATTCTGTTGATTCCTATATTTGTGACCTTTTTGGTTCCCCTAGCGTGTCAATCTCTTTTCGCTAGTCAGCAGTGTAGACGGTTCAAACGTTCCTTCACTTTCGTTATCCATACGGACTTGCTCAGTCTGCATTGACCGCGAGATTCGGTGTACTTTTGACCTTTTATCCCCGCTTTACGGATTGAAGACCACTCTCTACCGTAGGGGTTATGCTTTTACTCCTGCACCTGGAGAGTAGGATTTGAATTTTCTAGGATACTGATTCTTACCTACATGGTTATTCAGTTGTCATCTATTGAGGATTTAAGTGCGAACTGAACCTTGATTAGGTTACTCAATAGATGCCAGTCATCCCCCTATTCCTAGGTTTCGACTGAACGAATCGCACTCCCTATCTGCTGTGTATCCACAATGAGGACAAGAATGAATGCGGTCTTTGAGTTTCTTTGGTACTTTCTTTCCGCAGTTAGAACAGTTCTGACTAGTGTTTCTGGGATTCACTGGCGTCGCTTGCAGTCCAGCATTCAAGGCCGTAGGCCACGCTACGCGAACGGCTTTGACTGACAGGACAGACAGGAATTGCCCCCATCCAGCATCTAGAACTGATTTAGCCATTTTAGTTTTGGCTAATCCCTTAATGTTAAGCTTTTCATAAGCTACTAGGTCGTGGTGATCTAGTAGCTCTTTAGCTGTTTTGAAATGAAAATCTTTTCGAGTGTCTGCTACCTTTTTACTTCTGCTACTCTTCACGGACAAAAAATTAAACGTAAAGGAATTCAAAAATATGTTGGTAGAGTAAAAGAATCT
>NZ_JAAHIE010000714.1:1933-3188 GCF_010671945.1 Moorena sp. SIO4E2 | reverse complement strand
AAACCATTAGCAAAGCTTACTTTCCTAGCCCTACTCAAAAAGTTGGTCATTTGTGGCAGCGAGTGATCCGGCGCTATCCGTTTTTTGCCCAACAGAGTGGTTCTGACTGTGGTGCTGCCTGTCTGGTGATGATCGGTCGTTATTGGGGGAAACGATTCAGTGTTAATCGCTTGCGAGATATCTCCAATGCCGACCGTAATGGCGCTTCATTGCGGGGACTATCAGCGGCTGCGGAAAGTATTGGCTTTTCCACTCGACCGGTGAAAGCTAGTTTGGATCAACTGGCAAAACAACAGCTACCTGCTATTGTTCACTGGGAAGGAAAACACTTTATTGTTGTTTATGAAATTACCAACAAGCATGTGGTAATTGCTGACCCTGGTCTTGGTCAGAAAACTCTGAGCCACCAGGAATTCAAAGCAGATTGGACTGGTTATGCACTGCTACTGGAACCCACAGCAATCCTGAAGGATACCAAAGAAAGTAAGACCTCCTTCTGGCAATTTTTTGAGTTGGTAAAGCCTCACAGTGTTGTGTTGCTGGAGGTGTTTTTTGCTTCCCTGATGATCCAGATATTTGGTCTGGTTACCCCCATATTTACCCAGATAATTTTAGACCGAGTGGTGGTGCAACGGAGCACCCTCACCCTAACCGCTGTGGGGTTAGGATTGCTGATGTTTACTATGTTTCGGGTTGCGATTACCGGGTTGCGGCAATATTTGCTTGACCACACCGCGAATAAGGTAGACCTAGCACTGATTGTGGGGTTTATCAGCCATACCTTGCGATTACCTTTGGGTTTCTTTGAGTCTCGTTTTGTGGGTGATATTACCTCCCGGATTCAGGAAAATCGTAAAATTGAGCGGTTTCTCACCGGTGAAGCGTTATCTATCCTGCTAGATTTACTAACAGTTTTTATCTATGTGGGTTTGATGTTTTGGTACAGTTGGAAGATGGCGCTGCTAATCTTAGTAATTGTGCCACCCTTTTTCGTCCTGGCGTTGATTTCTACACCTTTTTTAAAACGAATTTCTCGGGAAGTATTTAATGCGATCGCAAAAGAAAGCAGTTATCTGATTGAGGTGCTTTCTGGTGTCCGCACTGTCAAGTCTACAGCAGTTGAGCAAACCGTACGCTGGCATTGGGAAGAGTTATTAAATAAAGAAGTTAAAACTAACTTTTCTGGGCAGGTTATTAGCAATCGACTCCAGATTTTCAGCAATACCATCGAGGGGTTAGCCACTACCGCACTGCT
>NZ_JAAHIE010000714.1:0-1421 GCF_010671945.1 Moorena sp. SIO4E2 | reverse complement strand
GAGAAAACATCGGTCTGGCTTATCCCTCAGCTAGCTTAGACGAAATTATCACAGCAGCAAAACTGGCCGGTGCCGATGAATTTATCCAAAAACTGCCCATGGGCTATGAAACCGAGATTGGGGAGGGAGGAGGGATGTTGTCTGGGGGACAGCGACAGCGTTTAGCCATTGCTCGCGCCCTGTTGGGAAATCCCCGCCTATTAATTTTCGATGAAGCCACCTCCCACCTGGATGCGGAATCCGAGCGGATTATTCAGAACAATCTCAATACCATTCTCAAAAACCGCACCACCCTAGTTATTGCTCACCGTCTTTCTACCGTACGCAAAGCTGACCTGATTTTAGTCCTGGATAGAGGCGTCTTGATTGAAAGCGGTACTCACGAAGACTTAATGGCAAAGCGAGGACATTATTTCTATCTCAATCAGCAGCAGCTATAGCGGAGCGGGTAGGGTGTGGGGTGTGGGGTGTGGGGTGTGGGGTGTGGGGTTTGGGGTTTGGGAATAAATCCGTTGATTACTCTTGCCTCTTGCCTCTTGCCTTTTGCCTTTTGCCTTTTGCCTATTCCCGATTCCCGATTCCCGATTCCCGATTCCCGATTCCCATCAACTATGTTCACAACTCAAATGGAAATACTGCTATGCCTGAAAATCATACATTGAATGGACATAGTCCTACTCATACTATTCCAGACCAGGGTCGGTATGAGGAGTTACTCACCCAAGAAACGACTCCTCAACCTAGGAATGATCAACCACTCCAGGGTCATGAATGGTCTTATGCGACTAAGGAACTGCTTGATACATTACCCCAGGTTTGGACAAGGGGATTACTGTATTTTTTGATGGTATTTATCGGTATTGCCTTACCTTGGGCGATATTCGCTCAGGTGGATGAGACCGGGAAAGCTAGAGGACGATTGGAACCTACGGGAGAAACCATTAAACTTGATGCGCCAGTAGCAGGAACGGTAGCAGCAATTAAGGTCAAAGAAGGGGAATTGGTAACGGCTGGTCAAACCTTACTAGAACTGGAATCGGAGTTAGTTAGCACTGAACTTCAGCAGGAACAAAAAAAATTAGAAGGGCAACAGAATCGCCTCAATCAATTAGAGGTGCTGAAAAACCAATTGATACTGGCTCTGCGTACCCAGGAGCAACAAAACCAAGCTCAAGAGTTAGAAAAACAGGCGCAAGTCGAGCAAGCACGGCAGAATCTGGAAGCCTTTAAGTTCGCCTACAGTTTACAAAAAGAAGAACTATTGGCACAAATAGACCAGGCACGGCAGGCTATTGAATCTAGCAAGGTTGCCTATGAATTAGAAACCATTCGTTTAGAAAGTGCTCAGGAAAAAATTCCCCGTTACCAAAACGCTTATAAAGAGGGGGTTTTGTCAAAAGAACGCTTTTTAGATGTGCAAC
>NZ_JAAHIE010000713.1:0-3191 GCF_010671945.1 Moorena sp. SIO4E2 | reverse complement strand
CTTGTTAAGGGGGGTTAGGGGGGATCCATCCACCATTAACTTACACAACTTCTGGGTCAGAAACGGTTGTCCCCCCGTCCAGTTCAATATCTCAGCTAACACCTGTTCAGGATTATCCACTTTCCCTTCCAAACCAGGGATCAGAGGCTCTTTCGCTTCCTCAAAGGTAAAGCCAGTCAGGTCAATATCCCGACCAATATTAAACGGAGTGCGCTGTTTATCCTGAATCAAATCCGCTGGAGTTGCTACTCCCAGCAAGCAAAAATTCAGCCGCTTGTAGGCAGGATTTTCCGCTCGTTTGTTATAACAACTGCGAATAAAGGCAAAGAAATCATCTTTAAACTCTACCTTAATAATACTGTCAATTTCATCCAGAAAGATAACAATATTTTCTGGAATCTCTGACAACAGCACTTCTTCAATAAACTCACCCAACCACATTAATGGCGAGAGTTGCTTACGCTCTCGTAACCAAGGTAAAACCTTGAATTTATCTGAGAGCTTAAAACTATTTACCAGACTCTTTATTAAGCTAGCATACCATTGCTCTGACGTTACGAAATTGCCAATTTGGGTAACATCAACAGAAGCACAAGCTACTCCCGCCTCTATTAGTCTTTGCATGGTTTTTACCCGCAAACTAGACTTACCCATCTGTCGCGAGTTGAGCACATAACAAAATTCCCCAGCCATCAAAGCATCAAAAATTTCTTGATCAGCTTTTCTGACTGCATAAGTAGCAGCATTGTTAGGTAAACTTCCGCCAACTTGATAGATTGTTGGTTGGTTGGTCATGATTGGGAAGGGAGTAGGGAATAAAGAAGCTATCAGCTATTAGCTATCAGCTATCAGCTATCAGTTATCAGCTATTAGCTATCAGTTATCAGCTATTAGCTATCAGTTATCAGCTATCAGTTATCAGCTTAAGCGCTACGCGCACGCTACGCGAACAGCTTAAGCGCTACGCGCACGCTACGCGAACAGTTTTCACTTTTCACTTTTCAACCAACGGCTGACCGCTGACCGCTGACTGCTGACCGCTGACTGCTTACATTCACTATAAAATTCTGTCACTAAAATAATGACGATACAAATTATATCTCGGAATACAATCATTACCGATTGCTCTGACTAATCCCAGACTTTCTAACAGATAAGTTTCCTTATAATCCAGGCGCACTGCTTGAGTAGTTGTCAGTAATTTTTTGAAAGCGTTTAGTAAATTGGAATGGAGCATGAGATTATTTAAAAGTTCTCGCAAATGATGGCGATAAATTCCTGATTCTGTCGGGGCTGTTTCTAAAATATGCTCCATGGTCATGTTAGTATTTTTGCTAAGAGTAGAGAAAGCTAACTTTAATAAATAAGGATGTCCCCCTACCATGCTCATTAATTTGTGTACTGAATTAACGGATAAATTTAAGCCATAAAATTTCGCCAAATCCTGAACCTGATTCAAAGTAAAATCAGTTAAATCTACAGGATATCCTACATTGAAAGGCGACTTATTGATAGCCAATTCAATATAAACTTCCGTAGCATAAACCACTATCAATCGCAGTCTTTTCCAAATATCATAAAATTGGCCATTTTCATGCCAACTACGCAGCAAAGTAAGAAACCCTTCAGCAACTTGTTGATGAGGAAAAACTCGCTCCAGGTTATCGAGACATAAAACTAAAGGACTCTCTGAAGAAACCAACAAATACTCTTCAAAGTAGGTGCTACACTTTACTTCAGTGGTGAACAAACTATCGTCCCAATAATTTGGCAACTCATTGGGCAATTTCAATTTTTGAGCAACCCGCACACAAAAAGACTGGAAAAATATCTCCAAATCATGGCAAGGAAACTCATTCAGATTCAAATAAACCGTGCGATAACCCCTAGATTTAGCATAAGCAAGAATCCGATGACTAAGTAACGTTTTCCCCATCAGCTTCGGTGCTTTAATCCGAATTAGTGCCCCTGGTTGTAAACTCTTTTGATAACACTCAGCATCTTGAGGACGTTCTATATAAAAGTCTCCAACTTGAGCGGTTGTCTGTTGTTGATTATTAGTGCTACTTGTGTTATTATAGTTGCTATTATTATTTGGTAATTCAATACCGAGTAATGTTAAAAATTCTGGTATAGACTGAGGGCGATCGCTAGCCACCAAGTTCATGCCATGGAGAATGGCTCGATTTATGCGATCGCTAATCTGGGGATTAAAATCCTTTGGTGGTGGTAATACAACTCCATCAGCCCGATCCTCAGCGGCTACTGGTTTCTTTCCAGTTAAAAGCACATACAAGGTAGCGGCCAAAGCATAGACATCGGTGTAGGGACCCTGTTGCCCTCGCCACTCATATTGTTCCAGAGGAGCATAGCCAGGAGTCCGCCCACACAGATGAGTTTGGGTAACCCCAGGGACAAACCTAGTAGCAATACCCAAATCAATCAACACGGCACCAGAACCATCGTGACCCACCATGATGTTATGAGGTTTAACATCCCGATGGAGTAATCCTTGCTGATGAATATCCCTGAGGGCGCTACCAATTTGCCCAATGTAGAGCAAGGCTTGCTCTTCCGAAAGCACACCCTGCCGTTTCACCAGATCCGACAAGGTTTCCCCCTCGATGTATTCCATGATCAAGCAGGGCAAATCACCTTCTCGGATGATTTCTTCTGATAAGCCGACTAGATGAGGATTGCCACAGCTACATTGGGCTAACTTTACCGCTTCGTTGGCAAAAATTTTCCAATATTCTAATAAATTATCTTGGCGGAGTACATGATTAACGATAGTTTTAATAACGATGCGATCGCCTGTTTTAGTTCGGGCTAAATAGGTAATACCCAGCCCACCTTGTCCTAGTTTTTTTTCGATAGTATACTTACCCTTATGTAGCCGATAACCAGGGAGCCAGGTATTATTACCTACGCCGTTGCTGTAGTTAGGTGGCTGAGTAATAGATTGTGTGGTGCTGCTATGACCATTTTTAGGGGAATTAAACCAGCGTTTAACCGCATTATTTAACCGCTGCTTGAATTTCCCACACACTGACCGATGGTTATTAGTCTTCATCTGAGATGCCCAACCTATCCAGGATATTAATTTCGGTAGGGTTTATCGTAAGCCTATGGGCTACGCGCACGCTACTTGAGGTGCTATCAGCGTGTCGCGTATCAGCTGAGTGCTTACG
>NZ_JAAHIE010000712.1:0-3193 GCF_010671945.1 Moorena sp. SIO4E2 | reverse complement strand
GCCACTGCCACAAATACAGGCTATCTTTTGCGGATAGATTTTGGTCAGCCATCCACCATGCCTTTTGAGTGAAGTCTAGGGCGTTTTGATAGTCTTGGCGGCAGTAATAGAGATGACCCAATTCACCGAGGGCAAAAGACTGGGAACGGTAGTCCTGAAGGCGTTGAGCAATTGAGATGGCTTGATTGAGGAGTGTTTCAGTCTCTGCTTCTAGCTGACGTTTGCCACAGGAATTGTGTTGGGACGTGTCAGTAACCACAGTCATCGGTTGCTCCAGTTTAGCTAAATCGATGGCTGCGTAGACTTTATCCTGAGAATCCGGTAGTTCTTTGAACAATTCCTGAGCGTCTTGAACCCATTGGTTCCGCGCCTCTGCTGCCTCGATTGATATTGATTCTTGTGGGCGGTAGGACAGTCGAATCAAATTGCGCAATGCTCGCATTTGAGCAGGTTGGTGATTTTGAGTGCGAGCTAGTTCGAGACTTTCTTTAAAATAGTCCCGAGCTTGATTGTAATTATCTTTGGCATTTTTTCTAAATTGATTTTCTGTATCTTTCGCTGACCGCTCTTTGGCAGAGCTAGCCCAGCGCTCCCAACGTTGAGCTTTGCTAAAGTAAGCATTACCTAGGTCGTTAAGAAATGAGCTGCGATAGGGACTATCGGCGATAATCTTGGCTGTATAATTTTTGCCCAAAGTATCAATTTTACAGTCTTTTGTGCGTCGGGGGCTGATATCAAATTCAACGTTTTGATCAATGCCTAAACCAGTTTGTAAACATTCAATCCCTTGGTCATAATCCCCTCTGAGAAGATAGGCATTTCCCAGACTTCCCAAAGCAGCAGCTTCTCCCTTCCAATCCTGATGAGCACGAGCAACCTTTAAGGCACTGTCTTTGACACAACTGGGTTTGTTTTTAGAATTTTCATCAGTATCAGGGGCTCCACATAGAAGCGCGATCGCTTTTCTCGGTTGTCCAAAACTATTGTAGGCTTGAGCCAATTCCGTTTTCATTCGCCCCATTTGTTGCCAGTTCCTTAGCTGTTGATAGTCAAGGATGGCTTGCTCCCAGTTACTGATTGCCTCCTGGATGTGACCAATCTTTTGATAGGCTCTGGCCAGATTTTCCCGGACAATTGCGCTATTGGTATAGTTGTTGGTCTGTTGGTAGAGCTTCAAGGCATTTTCCCAGGGCTCTATGGCAGCTTGATAATCTCCGGCTTGGTAGTACTCAACCCCTTGTTCCACGAGTTGACTGGGGTTGTCAGCCTGGGTGGTTGCCATATTTCCCTGTTCAGCTGGTTGAGCGATTGAGGGAAGATGACCTAGCCCTATACAAACGGTAAGGCTAAACAGGAATAGTATTCCTAAAAAGCGATCGCTCCTGGATTTAGGTTTACTCGACATTAATAGGACTGCTCTGTAACTGCTCTGGAAAACTTAGGTTAATTATCACCCTAAAGCTGCAACTAAGCTTATATTGCTGACAATAATAATTGCCGAATTGCGCAATTACAGAAAAGCGAAGGTGAAAGCCCCTGTCTTTTAAGCAGGGGATGAAACCGAGCGAGCCGTTCAGGCGCTTTCACATTTATGTGTCCTGTTTATGGTAAAATGGCTAATGCAACGGAGGTGATGGAAGTGTACGGCTGTCAGCAGGTTTTATTAAGTCCAGATCGAGAATTGTCGGCAATTCTCAACTTTTTATGCATACAATCCCATAGATTGACAAATATGGGAATCTACTTTGCTCGTCAAATCTACTTTAAAGCCAATCGCTACATCAGCAAGTTTGAGCTAGAAAAAGAATACAAGCCAAATCGTCACTATAAGGCACTTCACTCCCAAGCAGCACAACAAATACTTCGTTCGGTGTACGAGTCCTTTAAATCCTACAAAGAATTGATTAAAGCATACCGAGAAGGGAAGATTGAGCATCGGCCAAGACTGCCCAAGTATAGAAAAAAGGGAGGTTTGGCATTGGTAAGTTATCCAAAGCAAGCCTTAAGATTAATAGATGGAAACATAAGAATACCATTGGGCAGACAAGTAAAGTGCTGGTTTGACATTGATAGTTTTATATTGCCTCTTCCTAGCAATATTGAATTTGATGACATCAGAGAATTAAGAATACTGCCAAGGAATAGATGTTTCTATGTTGAGTTTGTTTATAAAAAAGAAATAGAAAAACCAAGTGTAGAAAGAGATAATGTACTTGGGATTGACCCAGGATTGGATAATTGGTTAACCTGTGTTTCTAATGTAGAAATTAGCTTTATTATTGATGGTAAGCAGATCAAATCGATGAATCGTTGGTATAACAAACAGATATCAACAATCAAAGAAGGCAAGCCACAAGGGTTTTGGTCTAATAGATTAGCTACGATCACCGAAAAACGTAATCGTCAGATGCGCGATGGAATTAACAAAGCCGCAAGACTAGTTATCAAACATTGCTTAGAAAATCAAATCGGTCGGGTCGTTTTTGGTTGGAATAAAGGAAACAAAAACTCGATAGAGTTAGGAAAAAAAACTAATTCGGAATTTGTGCCAATACCTACAGCTAGACTAAAAGAGAGAATAGCCGGGCTTTGTGAACACTATGGAATCGAGTTCATAGAAACAGAAGAAAGCTATACAAGTAAAGCATCGTTCTTAGATGGTGACTATCTGCCAAAATATGGTGAAAAACCCAACGATTGGAAGCCGTCAGGGAGAAGAACGAAGCGCGGTTTATACCGAACCGCAATGAATTGGTATGTCAATGCGGATTGTAATGGTGCTGCCAATATAATACGCAAAGTAAGCAGAACGCTAGGTATTAGCCTAGACCGACTGGGTAGGGGCGTTTTGACTCGTCCCCACAGGCTTGTCCTGTGGTCAGTTAATAAGAAAACAGTGTGGAGTGATGCGGATTCATCCCATCACGAAACATCCTTATTAGAATCCCCCGTCTTTTAAGCGGGGGAGTAGTCAATGATTTTAATGTTGAGGAGTTACAACGGGTTTATTTTGCTAATCCAGCAGGGATTGAGAATATTATCTCACGGGTGACTGGCACTAATCCTTCAAGTATTTTGGGGACCTTGGGAGTCGATGGTGCTGCTAATCTATTTTTACTGAATCCCCATGGGATTATCTTTGGAGCCAATGCTCAACTGGATATTCAGGGTTCGTTTGTGGCGAGTACAGCGA
>NZ_JAAHIE010000711.1:0-3196 GCF_010671945.1 Moorena sp. SIO4E2 | reverse complement strand
TGTTTACTGGGATTTATGTATTTTTTGGAGGGGCAAAAGCCGTCATCTGGACTGATGTAGTCCAAGGATTGTTTTTTTTGGTATTAATCATCATTACTGCCTGTCTTTTTACTAACTGGGTGGGGGGCTATGGTAAAGGGATTGAAACGTTAACCCAAGCGATTCCCGAAAAACTCGTTTTTAATAGCAAAAACACGCCAATATTTCTGGACTTAGTCTTGTCCTGGCCCTTTGCCAATATTCTCTGGCCCCAGGCTTTCCAAAGAATGATGATGGCACGCTCGGGCAATACGATCCGCAAAGCAGCATGGGGAAGACTAGGAATTAGTGTAACTATGGTAAGTCTTTTAATGACAATAGGAGTGATGGCAACTGCTGCATTATACGGTCAGATTGACCATAGCGATACACTAATTGCCGAAATGTATCTTAGGTATATGCCCCTTGGGAGTGCGATGATTGTCTTGGCTGTTCTCGCCTGTGGTATGAGTACTATTGATAGTATTTTGCTGACCCTGTCTTCAATTTTTACTCGCGATATCGTTGAAAAACTTTTTCCTCAGCCTCTCTCAGAAAATTCAAGATATCGATTGGCTCAATTAATCTCTATTTTGACTCTGGTTGTCGCTTGCTCTATAGCATTGTCAGAAGTAGGCAGAGGCTACCTGGCTCCCGTGGTTACTTTAAGTGCAACGTTTGCTACCTTCCTCTTGTGGCCCTTACTGGGGATGTTTGTCTGGAAAGGGAGTACAAAAGCAGGGGTCTTTAGTGCTATGGGTCTTGGTTTCCTGGCGTTCTGCATAACCAATGTCATGAAGAATTATTCCGCATTATCCATGCCTCTGGGCAGCACCACAATTGCCTTTTTGACTGGTCTTTTATGTTTTATTGTCGTAAGTTTGTTGACCCGACCTCCTGTAGAAGAGAATAGCCAATAAACCAGAAATGTTCAATACCGAGAATTATCTACCTAAAATTCTACAAACTACAGCTATAACACCCTAGATAAATTCACGATAACACCATTTTATTACACCCACAGATATATAGTTGTATCTCAATTTCAACTCCCGGTGTGATTACCATATTTATCAGTTTTTTTGGTATCACAGGGGCGTGCGGTATTGCATGGTTTTATTTTTAGTAAACCACTCCTTGGGTCAGCAACGCCCTAACCATTGCACTATTTCCTCAGGTAAAGCAATTTTGGTTCTAGTCATTGCATTAATACAAACGTGCTTGGTAATTGCCTTAGCCAGTAACTGTTGCGATGACGAAGCTTTAACAACCTGATAAGCAATTTCAAACTTACTTTCACTCAACTGCTCAGGCATCACATGAATGAGCAGGGGATCCCCACAAAACATAGGACGCAAGAAATCCACACTGGCATGAACAATCGGAATAGCCACAGCGGGCTTAGTGAAAAAGGACTTGAGATTAATGCCCGATGCATCTAGAGAGGCTTCATAGGCTTCATGGCAGATAGATAAAACATTAGCAAAATAGACCACACCAGCGGCATCCGTATCTGAAAACCGAACAGTGCGATTATAAGTAAAAGAAACCATACAATACTTATCAGCTATCAGCTATCAGCTATCAGCTATCAGCTATCAGCTATCAGCTATCAGCTATCAGCTATCAGCTATCAGCTATCAGCTGAATGCTTACAAAGTTTCTGCCCATAGCTTAACCTCCTTGAGGTGCTATTGAATAAAATAAGCTGACGGCTGTTCGCGTAGCGTGGCCTAAGGCCAACGGCTGACGGCTGTTCGCGTAGCGTGAGCTTTTAGCTCACGGCTGAATGCTTACACAACTAACAATTAACAATTAACATGAATGGCATTAAAAAAAACTACCAAGCAGCAGTATATCTCAACACTGACCTCCAGGGGTCAGGATTCCCAATTCTCTGTCTTCACGGTCATCCCGGCTCAAATCAGTGCCTTTCGGTTTTTACCCAACATCTATCCCAGAGGTTCTGGACTATCAGCCCTGATTTGCGAGGATATGGTAAAAGTCCAGCTGATCAGGATTTTCAGATGACCGACCACCTGATTGACTTGGAATCCCTGCTCGACTATTACCACATTGACCGCTGTTTGATACTAGGTTGGTCTTTAGGGGGAATTTTGGCAATGGAGCTTGCTCTGACGCTACCTCAGAGAGTCTCAGGTTTAATTTTAATCGCCACAGCCGCTCGACCCTGGGGTAATCATCCCCCCATTAGTTGGCAGGATAATCTCTATACCGGCATCGCTGGTGTCTTAAATTGGTTACAACCAGGATGGCAATGGAATATTGACACATTTGGTAAGCGATCGCTTTTTCGGTACCTGATCCAACAACACACAACCAGCGCCTACCAGTATATTGCCAACCACGCCATATCAGCCTATTTACAGACCTCCCAAGCCGCTACAGCAGCACTCAACACTGCCATTAGGGCTGGCTATAACCGTTTGCCAGACTTAAACCAGATTCAATGCCCCTCCCTGGTCTTAGCAGGAGCTGCGGATCGCCATATTACCGCAGCATCAAGTCGAGAAACCGCTAAACATCTTAAAGATAGCCAATGGCAATGCTATCACAATACTGCTCACTTGTTTCCTTGGGAAATTCCGGATCAGGTGTTAAAAGATATCGACAGCTGGATTAGCAATAATCCCCAAGTTGTGAGGTGATCAGAATGTATAATTTAGAATTTAGAATGCAGAATTTAGAATGTATAATTTAAAATGTAGAATTAATAATTTATAATTTAAAATGTAGAATTTTGAATTAATTCAAAGCTGATAGCTGTTGGCGTAGCCTGCCCGTAGCGCATATTATGACAATTCTTAATTCTTAATTGAAAGCTGAAAGCTGATAGCTGATAGCTGATAGCTTACAATTCTCAATTCTCAATTCTCAATTCTACATTCTCAATTCTCAATTCTCAATTCTCAATTCTCAATTCTACATTCTCAATTCTCAATTCTCAATTCTACATTCTCAATTCTCAATTCTCAATTCTCAATTCTCAATTCTACATTCTCAATTCTACATTCTCAATTCTACATTCTAAATTCTACATTCTACATTCTACATTCTACATTCTACATTCTAAATATGGTTAAGCATGATGACGACAATTGAAGTACGTCCTGTTAAAACTAAACAAGAGTTAGAGGATATGTACCACCAGCGGTGG
>NZ_JAAHIE010000710.1:0-3196 GCF_010671945.1 Moorena sp. SIO4E2 | reverse complement strand
TGTCTCACGCTTGTTGAGTTGGACTCAACGATTAGCTTGAGTGTTTACAGTATTTTCACATTAAACCAAACTAATTAACTTCAGAAGCCCAATACTGTCCACGGGTCAGTATTGGGCTTCTGGGTTTACTTGAACTTTGGCACTAATAGCAAAGGGAATAGGGAACAGCGGATCTCGGAGTAGAAAACAAAAATTATCACAATTCCTACACTGATCCCTAAAGATCACTTTTTGACGGACTTAGAAAATAAGGCGTTGCTTAATTTTTAATAGTTTTGTGGAATGGGCATGTTTGCGTGGAACTGGCATCTTGTGTAGAACTGGCATCTTGTGTAGAACTGGCATCTTGCCAGTTTCATGCTTATTGTCGGGCGGGCAGGATGCCCACTCTACTCCTATTCAGCGCGAAGACTGACGCAACGCCAAAAATAACTCTACCGCTAAAGTTAGTTATTAATAATCATCCTACTTTATAAGTGAGTTTACTAGAACTTTGACAATAAGGTAACTTTTTAAGTTATAATAGTGTTATCGGTATAGTTTTTGGAGACAACTATGAATAAGTGCGTTTGTACTACTGAAGCGGCATCTCTTTTAGGTATTTCTCCTCGGAGATTGCGCCAACTCCTAGAGAAGGGTCGGGTCCGAGGTGCCTATAAAAGTGGGAAATTCTGGATTATTCCCCTGTTCAACAATCTGCCCCAAATCATTAAAGGTACTAGAGGACCAAAAGGAAAATGGCGTACTAGTCGTACTCCGGCTCTAGCCAAGATTAATGTCAACCGCAATCACATTGGCTCGAATATCCACAAAAGCCCGGAAGAGCGCAAGCCAGTGATTTCAGTAAAACGAAGTGGCAACAATTTATACGGCAACCAGGTAGAAATCCTCGGTCCTTGCCGGATTACTTATCAGCCGGATAACCCACTGCCTTGTGGCGCTCGTCTGTGGATCGAAACCTTCAGCGATGTTCACTTCATTGGTGGTAGTTTTCCTGCTCGTGGTTGAAACCCAAGTTGCTAGATGCAGAGCAAAACACAGATATCAAAGTTTGTCGAGAATGGCAACAACTGATCACAAAATTGTGATCACAAAGCTATGGAAAGCCCCCGAATTTTATCCGTGGCCATTGACTTGATGCAAAAACTTTTCCAAGCGATCCATCCCCTTCTCAATGGAAGCCATATCCGTAGCATAGGAAAGACGGATACAATCATCAGCACCAAAGGCAATACCAGGAATTGCAGCAACTTGCTCGGAACTGAGTAAGCGATCGCAAAATTCCAAAGAGCTTAAACCCGTTTGACTAATGTTAGGGAATAAGTAGAAAGCAGCGTCTGGCTTCAGACAAGTCAGTCCAGCCATGGCCGTGAGCCGCTCTAACATGACCTGTCGCCGTTGGGCAAAGGCTTGGCGCATCTGTTCTACACAGTCAAGGGAACCTTCCAAAGCTGCGATCGCACCATACTGAGCAAAGGTACAAACATTGGAGGTGCTATGACTTTGAATCGTGGTCATTGCTTTAATTAGCTCTACTGGACCTGCTATATAACCGATACGCCAGCCAGTCATAGCAAAAGCTTTAGCAAACCCATTACTAATGATAGTGCGCTTGAATATTTCTGAGCTTACTTCCCCAATACTAAGGTGTTGAGCCCCATCGTACCGAATTTTCTCGTAAATTTCGTCAGAAACCACCAGAATATCTTGCTCTACCACTACTTCCGCCAAGGCTTTTAGTTCTGCGGGAGTATAAACCATACCGGTGGGATTAGACGGAGAGTTGAGAATAAATAATTTAGTTTGGGGTGTAATGGATGAACGGAGCTGAGCCGGTGTAATTTTGTACCCTTGAGTGGCATCTGTAGGAACAATCACAGGTTTACCACCAGCCAGCTTCACCATTTCTGGATAGGAAAGCCAGTAGGGAGCAGGAATAATCACCTCATCTCCCACTTCAATCAGAGCCAGCATCAAGTTGAATAGGGATTGCTTACCGCCATTGGTGACAATAACGTTCTGTGTATCGTAATTGAGGTTATTCTGATGGCGCAGTTTATTTGCGATCGCAGCTCTTAGCTTCGGTTCCCCAGCGGCTGGACCATACTTAGTCTTTCCTTCATCCAGGGCTTGCTTACTGGCTGCTTTAATATGAGCGGGAGTGTCAAAATCCGGTTCTCCAGCGCTAAAACTACAAACATCAATCCCATCTGCCTTCATGGCTTTGGCTTTAGCAGCAATGGCTAAAGTTAAGGAAGGGGTAACTTGACCAACTCTTGATGCCAGCTTCATTCTCACAAATAATAACTGAGGAATTGTTAATGCGATTGCCTTGACAATCTTATAATTATCCCATAATGCATAGCCATTTTGGACTAATTTTAGATTTATTTTAGATTTATTTTAATATTTATTTTATTTTTCAGCCTTGTCCCTTTGTTACCTAATCAGGGCTAATCAGGGCTAATCAAGGCTGTAGAGGTTTGCTGTCAAACCATGAACTTACGTTAACTAAAGACTAGAAACTATATATTTCTTAAATTGATGTGTTTTTTTGCTGCAATTGACTGGCAATTAATTCAGACTTAAATTTATTGTTTACTTGACTAACTAGCAGGGCAAACGCATCTAAATTCTAGAAGCCTTACTCAGAAAAGATTGTCAAATTAATAAGCAAAATTACTTATCAAATCACTCTTATATCGAGTAAGCATTTCAAAACAAGATGTGTTTACCCTGCACTAAGTAGGTAGCTATAAAAGAAAAAGTTTGTTAGTTCTAAGTGTCAAAGTCCTGAGTTTTTTAGTTAGGAACTGACTCAAGGACTTTCATCACAGCGCGAAATTTGCCCCGACAAGTTTGTTTGGGCTTCTTTGTGTCTACTAATTGATTTTCCTGTCACTGTCGGAAGAGGATATTGTAAATGTTAGAGGTAGAGAAATACTACAGAATCCTGGAGCTGGAGCCTGGAGCTTCACAGGAGGAGATTCACCAGGGCTACCTCGATTTGACCTGGGTATGGCATCCTGACCGTTTTTCTGGTAATCCCCGGCTACAACAGAAAGCTCACTGCAAGCTGCAACAAATCAATGAAGCTCATGCCCAATTGCGCTCTTTACAAAGAACTCTCGGTTGGAAAAATAGACACCCCAAGCCTAAACCCCAGAAGCAATCACCATTAAAGAACCAATATCGT
>NZ_JAAHIE010000071.1:0-22251 GCF_010671945.1 Moorena sp. SIO4E2 | reverse complement strand
CATCCAAGCCCCCTAAATCCCCCAATTTTGGGGGACTTTTAGAAGCAAATTGACTCTTGTTCCCCCCAAAGTTGGGGGGCTAGGGGGGCAAAATTCAGTATAAAAAAACTTTTCAGATATCCTCTTATTGTGGCTATGATTGAGCTCCCATAGCCATGCCCAATTTTGCCCCCACAATTGATAGCGCTGGCGAAACATTAGACCTCTTGCAAAAGTCTTTCGCGGTCTAATGGGTTATTGGCAATTTTTGATTTAGCGTACGCTTAAAACTAACAAACTTGCTTTGTGCTCTGTTTGTATATAAACCTAGTACACAATCAAGCTAATTTGTACCAAAACTCTGATTCAGTACCATCTCCTGCTCAACTACCGCCACTTATGGTTGATTAGCGACATTATTAATCACCCAAGCTGCATACTGCTCGTTGACATGCTCTGCACTTAGTACCACAAATTCAGGTGTATCGTAGGGATGATAATTACTGACAGTCTGCTCTGCTTTAGAGATCAGCTCGGTAGTTGTTTTGATTACTAGCAGCACTTCAGAATCAGACTCAACCTCACCCTCCCACCAATAAACTGAAGAGATCCCGGGAATAATGTTCACACATGCTGCCTCTCTACGCTGGAGAAGCTGATTAGACAGATCATGGGCAACAGCATTATCAGGACAGGTGACAAGTATTAAAACTATGTTCATGCTTTTGCTTAATTTTTTTTTGACCCGGGAATATATTAAACCAGATTCCGCACTTTAAATCCGCACTTTAAAATATTTTATACAAAAAACGGTTAAAATTATGACGTTGCTGAATTAGAGTATGAATGGGCAATCGTCTGGTTTTGGTAACGCCCCCTAACTCTTCCAACTTGGGTAGATTTTGAAAGTGCATAATCATACCCAAATTCAGCAATGTCCCGTACTTCAAACTGAATTTGGGTTGTAGTATCGCGGAGGTGATTATGAAGATTGCAGTAGGAGCCGATTCTTATGGATTCGACCTTAAGCAAGCAGTCAAAGAGTACTTAATTAACAAAGGGATAGAAATAGAAGATGTAGGCATTAACGAGCACAAGGCTCAGACACCTTACCAAAATTTTTGGGTTTAAAGCCCCGTCCTTCTAGGACGGCTTTTAGTTGACAATTATCTAGCGCCATAGTATAATTTAAGTATAGGGTACAGGCTGAAAAACCGAGGCTGAGCCGGGAGAGAGACCCGTAACTTATTGACCTTAAAGTAGTAATGCCCGGAGGGTAGGGAAGATCCTCCTTAAAAACCCAACCATCGACTACCAATCGGTGTGTGAACCCAGCAAGACAACACTTTGAGAAAACAACGGTACGGCGGGGCACGCCGTAACCAAGTGAAACAGGGAAGCAACGGACTCTATAAGGCACTTCTCAAAAAGTAACTGAACGCTTAAGGAGACCAGCCCGCTGGGTCTTTCGTAAACTGAACTAGAACCTTAGTCTTGACGGGGTTTCGGTTTAGGTATTGCCGCAAGGATACGGAGGTTTAAGGCCGGTCGTAGATCTAAGAATCCCCGCTCTTCTAGGGCGGGGAGTGTCAATATCAGATCGCTTCTGAGGTAGCTCAACGAGTGGGAAGCCAGCAAGCCGACCGAGGTATCCTGGTGTGCGGTACTGGTATGGGAATGGCGATCATCGCCAACAAGCACCCTGGTGTCTACGCGGCGGTGTGTGAGAACACCAACGCTGCTGAAAAATCCCGCTCCATCAATAACTCCAAGGTTTTAACTCTGGGAGGGTTTATCACCTCACCCGAAGTAGCGGTAGAGATTGTTGATACTTGGCTGACCACTGAGTTCAAATCGGGATGGGAGCCACCGATTCAGGAATGGCTGGAAAACTCGATCAAGGATATTGCTATTTTGGAGAATGAGCAGTTTGGCAGTATTAAAAGTCAATCGGCAAACAGCTAAAAGTCTTCTTGTTTAATCTGACATTCAAAGATTCAGCAATGCCAAGGTTATGGCATTGCTGAATCTTCTTTTGAATAGGAGTGGGGTGGGCATCCTGCCTGCCCTAAGCAGGAAACAGGCAAGATGCCTGTTCCACCAAGATGCCCATTCCACCAAGATGCCCATTTCACCAAGATGCCCATTCCACCAAGATGCCCATTCCAGAAAACTCTTAAAATCATTCCAGTATTAAGTAAGGCCGAAAAAGTTAAAGGAGTTAAGGATGGAAACCAGAGCCTTAGGCACTTCGGAGGTAAAAATCACCCCGATTATCATGGGCACTTGGCAGGCCGGTAAAGCTATGTGGGTAGGCATTGAAGATGCTGAGACCATCAAAGGGCTGCGAGCAGGATTTGAGGCGGGGATAACGACGGTTGATACTGCAGAAATTTACGGGCAGGGTCACTCGGAACACATTGTTGGTCAGGCTCTAGCAGAGGTAAGGGACCAAGTGGTTTATGCTACCAAATTGTTTCCTAATCATCTTAAATATGACCAGGTGATCGAGGCTTGTGAGGGTTCCTTAAAAAACCTGAAAACAGATTATATCGACCTCTACCACCTAGTAAAAGCCTTGGTAATTTCCGGCAAGACTCGGAAATTTACCTAACTAGGTTGCAGACCAAGGATTAATTTCCTACGTTGTTTTGGTCATGATACCTGGGAGTGAACTCCAGCTCCCAGCTCTATCGTCAACCATTAAGGTGAAGGCAAAATGTGTGGTTGACACGACAAGCCATTACAACATGGTCGAGGAAAACATTACCGATTTGAGACGCACTAAAAATGCAGAATTATGTATTAGTTATTGACACAGAAAAACAACCATTAAACCCCATATCCCCCAAGAAAGCGCGTCGATTGTTAGATAAAGGAAAAGCTGCGGTTTTTAGGATGTATCCATTCACGATTATCCTCAAGGCTGCAATCGCAAATCCGACTATCTCCCCTTGTCAAATCAAAATAGATCCAGGCAGTAAGGTGACTGGGTTTGCTCTAGTCCAGGACGACCAAGTTATTTGGGGAATGGAGCTAGAACACAGAGGAGGATT
Organism: Moorena sp. SIO4E2; assembly: GCF_010671945.1. NCBI lineage: Bacteria > Bacillati > Cyanobacteriota > Cyanophyceae > Coleofasciculales > Coleofasciculaceae > Moorena > Moorena sp. SIO4E2. The sequence continues at coordinate 19,216 of NZ_JAAHIE010000071.1, read as the reverse complement.
GATCAAGAAAAAACTAGAATCTAGAAGTGCGGTTAGGGGTGGGAGGCGTAATCGCAATACCCGTTACAGGAAGCCAAGATTTCTTAATCGTAAGCGTCCAGAGGGTTGGATTGCTCCCAGCCTAGAACACAGGGTTTTGACTATTGAAACCTGGGTAAGACGACTAACTAAGTTTTGTCCAGTCAATGAGATTTGGATTGAAATAGTCAAGTTTGACACTCAAAAAATGCAGGATCCTGAAATCAATGGGGTGGAATACCAACAAGGTGAACTAGCCGGGTATGAGGTGAGGGAATATTTACTTGAGAAGTGGGGGAGGGAGTGCGCCTATTGTGGCAAGCCAAATATTCCCCTACAGATTGAGCACATTCACCCAAAATCCAAAGGAGGGAGTGATTCGGCAAAGCCGACGCTACGCGAACGGGTCAGCAATCTTTGTCTAGCTTGTGAAAAATGTAATCAACGAAAAGGCAATAGACCTATTGAAGAATTCCTAAAAAAGAAACCAGGCTTGCTACAAAAAATCAAAAACAAGGCGCTTTCGCCATTGAGAGATGCAGCAGCGGTCAATACAACTCGGAACAAAGTAGTAAAGGTACTCAAGGAAATAAAACCTGTGGTTACTGGCACGGGTGCTCAGACCAAATACAACCGGACTAAGTTGGGACTACCCAAGCAGCATTGGATTGATGCAGCTTGTGTTGGAGACGTTGAAGCTTTGGTGTTGAGAACCTCTCAACCGCTACTAGTTACCTGCAAAGGACAGGGAGGCAGGCAAAAAGCTGCGCTCAATAAATATGGCTACCCCATTAGACATAACCCATTGAAACCCATCAAAGGTTGGAAAGCGTGGTGATATAGCTAAAAACCTTTTGACGGGGGAGTTTGGGAGGGTTAATCCCAGAAGCAAAAGCAACTCCTTTAATTACACGGTTCCCGGAAAAAAGGCGATAAGCTTGCACGTCAAGAATTTACTCAGAGTTCACAGAAAGGATGGTTATACTTATGGGTTTTGCCGATAAATACCAAGAATTACCTGGAAATAGTCCTCCTATTACATACAGATTCACTGGCCTTCTGGCTCCTTTAACAGTGAGGTAGTGCCAATTGAGGAAACCATGAGCGCTCTCAATAGGTTGAAAGAGCAAGGCAAAATTCGGGCAATTGGAGTCTCCAATTTTTCCCGCAGCCAGTTAGCAGAAGCTTCTCAGTACGGACGAATTGATAGCTTGCAGCCTCCCTACTCTCTGTTTTGGCGTCAGGTGGAGCAAGATGCTATGCCTTACTGTGTAGAGCACAATATCTCGATTATCAGAGTGGGAGAGTTTGAGAGGGAAAATTCATCCCCGACCTAAGAGGACGGGGTATTCTTTTCCCTCTCAAATAGTGTTAATATAAAAAGTAAGGGTCTCAAAAAAAACTGGGTATTGACCCTACTCAGCTACCCTCGGTGCGTTCGCGTAGCGTGGCCATAGGCCAGGGAAAGTTACGCCCAGGTCGATAACAACCAACGCTGGTTGTGCCTGGGAATCCCCATTCCTCTTAGGATGGGGAGGTTCAATGCCTATTCTTCCTTAGCTCAGGGATTATTAACTGGCAAGTTTGGTCGAGAGCACAAGTTTCAGGAAGGGGATCATCGCAGCAAAAATAAGTTGTTCAACGGTGATAACTATCAACGAGCACAGCAAGCATTAGCTCAGCTACGACCAATTGCAGAGCGTCATCAGTGTACCCTGGCTCAGTTGTCTCTGGCATGGTTGATGTCTCAGCCACAAACGAATGCGATCGCAGGATTCCGAAATAGTGCCCAAGCTATTGACAATGCTCAAGCTGTTGAGGTTAAGCTGTCTGCTGATGAGCTACAAGAAATTGATCAGATTGGACGGCTGGTTACAGACCATTTAGATGATAATCCAGTGATGTGGGATCTTTAAGGGATGCTTCAACCTTACTTCTTGATGTCAGCGGTCAGCCGTCAGGGGTCAGGGGTCAGGGGTCAGCGGTCAGCGGTCAGCCGTCAGCTTATTTTATTCAAAAGTACTTCAAGTAGTATGGCCTACGGCCAATGACTGATTGCTGATAACTGATAACTGATAGCTGATTGCTGATAACTGATAGCTGAAAGCTGATTGCTGATTGCTGATTGCTGATTGCTTACTGTCAGTAACCAAAACCATTTCCCAGATAGTTGTTTAGACTATTTGGGGATTAAAGGGAATTAACAATGGTAATCCAAGTTGATCAATTTAGGCTATCGAGTGGTCAATCCTCCTTTGCTTCTTTAACTAACTTAGTTATCGCTTCGATCAGCTTCGTTATGCCTCCTAAGATTGTTGTAGAGTAAACAGTTAAGACAATGACTGCGGCCACTGCTGCTCCACCTTGGATCAGGAGGATCGGTAGTTCGCCATTACTAGAAGGTGTAGGGAGAGTTGATGGTACAGCTTCAGTAGCAACAACCTCGCTAACTTCCACATTGAAATCGGGATTTTGATATGCTAGCTTCAGATATTATGGGCTCTTTAAGAGCCGTGTTAATGTTGTTAGTTGTTAGCTAAGACCGCGATTCATCTCACACTCATGCTACCCCTTGAGATGTGAGATGAATCGCGGACAGGAACGTGAGATGAATGGGTTGAAAAATGCTATAATAAAAATAGCAGGGAAGACAAATTAAGAGCTAACCGCCACCTGCGTATTTAAAACTTGAACTTTTTGTTGTATTGTTCCGGTGCGGAGGGGCATCCCGTATCGTTAATAAAGCTTGCCGAGTATCCTAACCGATAGGTGGAGTTGGCAAGAAGCCCACACTTAACTCAAAGAGTCAGTGTGGGAGTATGTCACAAGGACAGCAGCCAGAAACGGCCTGCGAAACTGATTCTGGCTGAGTCTTTCTATTATGAAAATCTGGCACTACTCCACCTACATGGCAACGAGGCAAAGCACAGTAAATCACACAGATACACTGTGGTAGAGGTACCAATGACTACGATAATTGAAGGCTAAAACACTCCTCCACTTCCCTAAGTTATAGATTTACAACCCTAAGTTATAGAATTACAACTTTGAGATGCACCCGACAATGGCTCCTATAATCAGGAGCCGGTGATGGTGATAGTCTCACCTAGGGTTGTGTGGACGTAGCCTTCTAGAAGGGTAGACGAGTCAGTGGTAGACTCACTGGCTTTTTAAGAATACCTCTTACATCGACCATTTCCAGATTAGGAGCATTACCAAGAGCTGCCAATCAGAATGAGTCCATAGTTAGATCCCATATGACTCTAAAAAATCTGAAATGCTAAGCCCTTCGAGATATATGCAGATTATCTCGAAAAAGCCTATTCTGTCAAGGGATTTTTGGAAATTTGTAATAATTACCTACTTATATAGATATCATGTATTGATCTACCTGTGTTGCATAAATGGGGATTTTGTTATAAAAATTTACATTTAGAGATTGACAGGCGATCGCTTCAACATCAAACTAATCTTTCAATCCAATTATCCCCACTTATCTGGGGATAAATATTAGCTTGTCAAACTCCAGGGTAAACGCATCTTATTTTGAAATGGCTACTGGATATAAGATTCATGGGATAAGTATTTTTGCTTATGAATTTTGAAATCTTTGTCTTGATGCCGTAGCGAATGGGGTAAACCACGCCAGTTGCTCATAGGAGGAACCCCAAGAGCGCACTGGCTCCCCTTTGGCGGCGCTGCATCCCTACCAACTCTCCGAGTGCTCTCTTACTTAGATCCTTGTGATAGCAACCCCTGCAGCTCAAAAGCTGGCACATTAGCCAGTTCCTTCGGTTCTAATTTATACATGCCTCCACCATAAACTCTACCTTCAGCAACCATAGCTTTCCCAGTAATCTGGTTAAGAGCTTCTATCAGCAATTTGTCCAAGTTGGGATTTTGGTTTATGGCGTTTTCCAAATCTGGCTTGGGGTAGAGAATAAGATATGAATTGGTAACAATTGCTTTTGATTGGTTGAGAATAAATCTAAAGGGCTTTTTCCCTTGTTTATCTGAACGTTGTAATCAACTTGCTGATAGCTGTTCGCGTAGCGCATTAGCTAATAGCTGATGACTAAATGTTTACGGATAGAGAGAATTAACATTTTCATCAATTAGATAGTTAAGACTCATTCCCTTGTTGCCTAGCTTTTATTATTGCTCTTAATTGGCGCAGTTTTTCCGAAACAGGAGGCGGATTGAGTCGTTGCTGCTCCCTCATGGTATGACAATGAAAGAGCCAGTTTTTCATATATTCGCTGACAGCGTTTTGATTTTGCAGGTAATAGAGGATAGTAGCGTAGACTTGTTCTAGGGTTAATGATGTATAAGCTTGAGCAATTTCTTCTGGGGTTTTATGACAGTCTAGATAGTCATATAATATGGTTTCAATACCAATTCTTGTTCCTTTGAGGCGAATATCAGTAGGAGCAATAAAGTTGAAATAATCTGTTAAAGCTTGATTTGACATGATCATTAGGTAAATAAACTAGTAAGTTTTATTGTAAACAGAAGTCTTTAGGTTATTGATGTGTAAACCCCGACAGTTACGTAGGGTGCGTTAGGGAAGGGCGAGCCCTCATTTTCTCGATAGCCAGGGTTAGGTTGCTGCCCGTAACGCACCACGGTGTCTACCTGTTTACCACTATCCCTAGGGCGAATAACCTTCAAGATTATTTCCACATAATCGCTCCAACAACTCCCTGGGAATAGCATCGAAATTTTCTAACAAAAAGTCCATCAGAGCAAGATGTCGTAAAACCTCAGCAGCAGGAGCCTTATAGCGCTTAGTTCCAGCAAACCAGCTGTTAACTGTACTGATGGAGCGGGAGCAGATTAATGCTATGTCTTCTCGACTGACCTCCCATTTCGAGATGAACTCCTTTGGTGTCATGGCCAGTTGCCAGTGACTGTACATTTGGATCAGGATACGGTCTAGGTCAGTTAGGGGACGAGGATAGGATTTTGGGCGGGTGGGTTTATTGCCTGCTAGTTGTGCCAGGCGGTCTAGGTATCGCTGATAGTAGATAGCATGATCAGTTGAGCGTTTTTTTGGCATGATGGAATTATCTCCAATGTCCTTGGGGAATAAGCCGCGCTGTTGGAATGATCGTCTCAAGAAGCGCGGCTTTTTGTCCGATAATCATCTCGAAATACCAGACATTTTTATTATTACTAATAAATCATAATGTGTCAAGATTATTTCTGGTATTTTTAACAGTTTTTAACAAACCAAAAATTTACTTTTGGCAATTTTAACGATTAGCTATTAGTGAAATTTATGGAGCAGTAATTTAATCAAGTAATATAGATTTTTTTAAAATAGGTAAGGTAAGCATATGCGCTACGCGCACGCTGCTTGAGGTGCCGTCAGCTTTCAGCCGTCAGCCATTCGCGAGCTGATAGCTGATAGCTGATAGCTGATAGCTGATAGCTGATAGCTTAGCTATCAACAATACATTTCGCCTCCAAAACCACCAATCCCTTAGTTTCAAACACCGAACAGGATGCCATCACTTGTTCCAAAGCAGGTTTTATCCCTTGTTCAAGTTGTTCAATAGCATGATTAGCGGCTGGCTGATACTGATTCAACCACTTTCGATCTTGAATAGCATCAGCCCTTAACTCGATTGGGTTTAGTACCCAAAAATCAATATCATAGGTTTTAATAAACTCCTTAACAACTGATAGATTAGCACTATATTGGGCATCAATTAAATCTAGAGTTCGTTGTCGAAATTTCTGATAATATCCGACGTGGTAAGGAATAGCATATTCACTGGCTACCAACACAGAACGCTGAGCAAAGGTGGGGATATTATTCATCTCTGGAGACAGAGAAGCAATTAAGCTATCTTTCGGTTGTTGTTGAAAATATTTATACAACGATGGAGTATCCCCGACTTTATACGCAGTAATCGGAAAATCATTCACAAAACTAGGATATAATAGTAATCCGGCTGCAATTATCGTAGTAGTTGCTATCGCGATAACTTTAGGTATAGAAAAAATTATCGAAAAACCAGAGTTAGAAAAACCGTTTTGGCTAGACTGGCTTGCCCACTTAACTACGCTATCAATCAGAATGATAAAAACTATACCAGCACTTAGCACCATGACCACTCTCAGACTATGTTGAGTATAGCGACTAGGAAGATGCAATTTAAATAGCAAAACATGAGCAGCAACAAACATCCCAAGAGAGGCTAGTAGCATCTGGAGCAAAAGGATAATTTCTTTACTGATCTGCTTCACTAACGGAAATTTATTGGGAAATAAGGGCAAGAGCAGCAGTAAAAATCCCGCGCCATTAGTAGCTGGAGTAAGAATCGAAGTCAGACGAAGTCCGCTTCTACCTTTTAACCAAAACTTAGCGGGATCATCATCATAAAAAAAACGCGATCGCCCCCCTGGAAAAAACTCTGGTAACTGTCTCGCTTCAGCTACAGAAATCACTGGACCAAACTCATTGGTTTTCAGGGCATAGGGCAGCATCACCAAAAAGGCTACTATCAATCCGGCCAGACACAACCAACGTCGCTGTTGGGATAAGCCTAACTTACCATTGCGCCATTCAAATAGTCGTAAAACTAAGGTACCGGAAGAGATAAATACTAACTGGGGATAGAATAGACCTTGGAGTGCGATCGCACCCAAACAAAACCACAATGATCCTCGCACTAGGTAATACATAAACCCCAACAACAGGGGATAGACAAATGCCTTCGGTGTTCCAGACACCACTGTATCAGTCATGCCCAAGGCTTGAGACAGCAACAAAGTAGCACTAAAGGCAGCTGCTGGTACTGGCAATAATTCCAGACACACCCAAAAGCAATAGCTAGCGCTAACCAGATTCAACACTACCGGTAAGAGTTTGTTAAATAGCAATGGATTAACACCCAATGCTGCTATGACTCGATAAACTGTAGTGTAGCCAGCTGGAGCAACCGTTTGAAAGTAATCAGCAATTAAATCCTTAGGAAACAGCTCTGGATCAAGAAATCGCATCATCCAAAATATATGTTGTCGTGCATCATCTTGGACAATATACTCACCGCTAAAAGCTTCTCGTAGTGCTAGCAAGCTATACACTACGGTAAAGGTTAGGCTGAGGCTAAACCAAAAGATAACTTGAGGAGTAAATCGTTTGTTACAAGGAGTTGTGAGTAATCTCTCAATAGGGGCAATCATTTAGTAAAGGGAGTAGGGAGTAGGGAGTAGGGAGTAGGGAATCGGGAGTAGGGAGTCGGGAATCGGGAGTCGAGAATCGAGAATCGGGAGTAGGGAATCGGGAATCGGGAAAAAATCTTGTGTATCTAATTACTATGAGAATCCTTATTCTAGTCAATTAAGATCACCTTAAACCGGTTCACCTACCCTACGGCAACGCCAAAGGCGAACAACCTTTAACCAAATAATCCTGATTGAGTGAAAAAATTTAGGAAGAATAGCAGTGGTGTTTGCAGTTGGAATTCAAGGGGATCAAGACGTTTGTCATGCTGTTTCTTCAAGCTCCTTGTTTCTATCAGGGCTATCATTATGCCAATACAGGTGGTTAGATGTCCAAAGTGGCTCCAATTAACCACTTGACATCAGCTATCCCACAGGGCTTTCTGGATGGGGAAGTTAATTCTTGGCATGTTGATAACCGATGAGTGGTTTCTGCTTTCAAGCTTGCCCACTCCCTCTGTTTTTGTCAATCCTCTCTATGCCATTGGTATGAAACGATTATAGTATATTACCTACCGAGCCAATGAACATCAAGAATACCAATTCCAAAAATGAATCTTTCAATCTAATTCTTTGTGGATTAGCTTTCCAGTTTATTCCGTTATTCACGTTTGGATTAATTTTAGCAGCTTTTGAAGATTGGTCATCACCATTCCCTGGAGTTTTATTTCATTTAATTATCTCAACATTTATATATGGATATATACCTCTTCTCAAAGGATGCCGTCTATATAGTTACGACAAGGGATATGCAAGTAAGTGGGGATGGTTCGGATTATTAAGTATTTTGGGATTATCATTCCTATTACTTTTTCCGGAAAAGAGAACAAATTTTTATTCAGAAGGGTCATTGGGTAATGACTCAATAAAGTTCCCCTTTAATAAGCTTAATATTCCTGAATTTTTATTATATTACTCGATAGCTTTCCCAATTTTAATTTTAACAATATTTATAATTATATTGTTAATTATTGGATTATTTCCCTTGGTAAAGGGCAGTGATTTTATTGATTTATTTTAAAATGCTACCTGGGATATATTACCTGAATTATATGTCACCATTACATACTTATTTATAGGATTATTTTTATTTAGATATATCCGAATACTAGGATTCGATGTTGAAAAATTTGGGATTTTGAATTTTGGTAGTTTAAAGCCAATAATTAATTGGAAATTAATTATTTTAATAGTTTTTTTAAACTATGCTTTTGCTTGGGGCTTTAATTCCTTAATTTCATATTATATTTCATTTATTTACCCAGATTTTATTGAAAACTCGATTAATGAATTAGAATTTACAAATGTTATAGGGCTAATATCTTGGAGCTTTTCGGCGATTGTTTTTGCTCCGTTGTTGGAAGAGCTTATTTGTCGTGGAATAATCTTGCAGAAGTGGGCAATGAAATGGGGGATAAAAGCCGGAATAGTTACCTCATCTTTATTATTTGCGATTTGCCATTTGCGATTCGATATTGTATCCTTATTCATTGCCGGAACTATATTGTCTGTTCTATACTTTAAGACTGGCAACTTAATAGTACCAATCCTTTGTCATAGTCTTTACAATACTATTGTTACAATTTTTATGATTGGACGGTACTATAATAGCTCAAACGTTGACTTCGTTTCGGTAAACGATTATCGAGTTTCCATGGAACCATTATTAGGTCAAAAAGCAATTGTAGCAGCTATATCCTTTGCCGTTATCATGTTTTTTTTATATAGAAATTTTCCTAAACAAGATGACATCCTTCCCTACTATAGAAATTCTAAGTGATTGATTAAAATTGTAAGGAATCCAAGGGGTTAAATTCACCTGTCCTGTTGGGATTAGCGCTACCACCATCCATAAACAGGCATCTTGGTGGAACGGGCATCTTGCCCGTTTCATTTCCGGGCGGACTATCCCAACTAGGCGCGACGAAGCGGAAAATGAGTGGGAGCCCAAAGCTGGTGCGTTACGGGGCGGAATATCCCAACCCTGGCGACGAGGCGAACAATAAGGGCAAGTCCGCCCCTAACACACCCTACGCACCCTACGTAACTTCAACCTTGGCCTATTGGCCACGCGATCGCGTTCAACCTTCAACCAAATAACCTTGGCCTATTGGCCACGCGATCGCGTTCAACCTTCAACCTTCAACCTTCAACCTTCAACCTTCAACCTTCAACCTTCAACCTTCAACCTTCAACCTTCAAACCTTCAAACCTTCAACCGCTTAACCTCCAAAAAAAAACCCCCAATCGGGGGTAGTGCATCAAAACTTTGTTAACCAAACTGTGGCGGAAACTAATTAATCAAATACACGATTACAAACAGAACAATCCACACCACATCAACGAAGTGCCAGTAGAGTTCTGCGGCTTCTACACCAAAATGCTCTTCACTGGAGTAGTGCTTTGAATTTAGCGATCTCAATAATACTAACACAATTAACCCGAGTCCGCAAGTAACATGAAGACCATGGAAACCAGTTAAGGCAAAGAAAGAACTGGTAAATAAGTTAGTAGTCAGACCAAAGTCTACATGGGTGTACTCATAGACTTGTCCTCCTAAGAACATCGCACCCATCAGAGCAGTGATTCCAAACCAGAGTCGCAAACCAGAGACATCATTCTTCTTAATAGCACTCTGGCCCCGGTGCATGACGAAACTACTAGTAATCAGGATGATGGTGTTGATTGTTGGCACCAATAACTCTAATTCTGTACCCTCTGGAGGCCAAGCTGGCATAGTCGCTTTATAAATTAAAAAAGCGGCAAACATCCCCAAGAAGGTCATACTATCAGCAGCCAGAAACACCACCAAACCAAACATCCTAAAATCCGGATGCTCCTCGTGATGTACCTCTGCCGCCTCAACCTCATGATGATAGTTGAGGCTAGTTTTAGACGGATCTATCGTTGAGCCTTGCATAAATTCCTTTGAATTAATCTTGAGCTGACATTTGTGCCTGTTGAGCTTCGATTAGGGTAGGTTAGGAGGTTAAATTAAGAATTAAGAATTAAGAATTAAGAATTAAGAATGTAGAATGTAGAATTCTACATTCTTAATTCTACATTCTACATTCTACATTCTACATTCTGACAGACAACCTTGGCCAAAGGCCACGCTACGCGAACAACCTTGGCCAAAGGCCACGCTACGCGAACAACCTTCAACCTTCAACCTGCTAACCTACCCAACATCTCCTTTAACTTCAACCAGCAACTCCTCGACCTGTTTATCGGTGTCAACACTATAACTGTCGATACCGTATTCGTAAGGACCGGACCACAAAATTGGTTCCTCGTCAAAGTTCTCAATGGCAGGAGGAGAGGTAGTTTGCCACTCTAATGTCAGAGCTCTCCAAGGATTGCGACCAGCAATCTTACCACGGTTCAAACTCCAGATGATATTAATCACAAAGGGTATGGTAGAAACGGCAAGAAGATAGGAGCCAATAGTGCAGATCATGTTGAGGCTTTGAAACTGGGGGTCATACATAGCAACCCTACGGTTCATACCCAATAGACCAAGCTCATGCATCGGCAAGAAGGTCATGTTTAGACCAATGAAGGTCAACACAAAGTGAATGCGTCCTAAGGTTTCGTTGACCATTCGCCCGGTCATTTTGGGGAACCAGTGATAAACCGCGCCAAATAACCCTAGCACACTACCACCAAACAGAACGTAGTGGAAGTGAGCCACAATGAAATAAGTGTCATGGACATGGACATCAAAGGGAACGGAAGCGAGCATGACACCGCTAAGACCCCCAATCAAAAATGCCGAGATAAAGCCCATACCAAAGAGCATGGCACTATTTAAGTTGATTTTTCCGCCCCAAATCGTTGCCACCCAGCTAAACACCTTAATCCCTGTGGGCACAGCAATCAGCATGGTGGCAGCCATAAAGAACATCCGCAACCAACCAGGAGTGCCACTAGTGAACATATGGTGCGCCCAGACAATTAGTCCTAGGAAACAAATCAACATACTGGAGTATGCGATCGCACGATAGCCAAAAACCGGCTTACGGGCATGTACCGGTAGGATTTCCGAGATTACCCCAAAGAACGGTAGCACCATGATGTACACCGCCGGGTGGGAGTAAAACCAAAACATGTGCTGGTAAACAATTGGGTCTCCTCCCCCAGCCGGGTTAAAGAAATTGGTGCCAGCAATTAAATCAAAGGACAGGAAAATTAACGCTGCTGCTAGGACTGGAGTACCAATCAAAACTAGGATTGAGGTTCCTAACATTGCCCAGCAAAACAGAGGCATATCATGAATAGTCATGCTAGGTGTGCGCATCTTCACAATAGTAGTGAAGAAGTTAAGCGCCCCTAGCACTGAGGAAGTCCCGATCACCAGGATGCTCAAAATCCAAATTTCTTCACCCACCTGAGAACTAATCAAGCTCAAAGGGGGGTAAGAGGTCCAACCGGCTTCGGGAGCACCTACGAAAAAACTACTCATTAACAGCAAACCCCCCACAGCATTCATCCAGAATGCCACTGCATTCAGCTTGGGGAATGCCATATCCTTTGCCCCAATCATCAAGGGAATCAGATAGTTAGCAAAAGCAGCACCAGCCGGGATAATCCATAGGAACAACATAATTGTTCCGTGCATGGTGAACACTCGGTTGTAGGTTAAAGGGCTCAATAAATCCGGGTCTGGTGTGGCCAACTCAGTGCGAATTAATCCAGCTAATGCGCCACCGATGAAATAGAACACAAATGAAGTGACCAGGTATTGAATCCCAATCACTTTATGGTCGGTATTGAACGTGAAGTAATCTTGCCAACGCCGCTCATGTTCTTCAACATGACCAGCATCCTTTACCGATTCCGGTTTTTCTAATTGCGTCGTCATGGGATAGTGGAGGTGTGATGGACTAAAAGGATAGGCAACAGCCAAAATTAAGAATGTAGAATTTAGAATTTAGAATTTAGAATGTAGAATTTAGAATTTAGAATTTAGAATTTAGAATTTAGAATGTAGAATTTAGAATTTAGAATTTAGAATTTAGAATTTAGAATTTAGAATTTAGAATTTAGAAGGTCGAATCAATAATTAAGAAGGTCTAAGGTCTAAGGTCTAAGGTCTAAGGTCTAAGGTCGAATGAATAATTAAGACTGTAGACTGTAGACTGTAGACTGAACTAATTCTTCATTCTTCATTCTTCATTCTTCATTCTTCATTCTTCATTCTTCATTCTTCATTCTTCATTCTTCATTCTTCATTCTTCATTCTTCATTCTTCATTCTTCATTCTTCATTCTTCATTCTTCATTCTTAAATGAACTTATTGGATAATTCCAGGATGATGGTGAGAGTGGTCTAGGTGTTGGAGAGTTTGGGAATCAATACCCATTTCAGAGGCATAGGGAGCCAAGAACTCACCCTCTGACATGGTAGTAGGATTAACAGCCACGGCTTTTTCCATGGTGTCTGCACTAGCGAATTGATTTTCCTGAACCCAGGCTTGATACTCTTCGGGTGTTTCAACGATCAACCGGGTTTTCATTCCTCCATGGTAGGACCCGCAGAGTTCAGCACAGATGATCGGGTAATCACCCACTCTAGTGGCTGTAAACCCTAGTTGACTAGTCCGACCTGGGATAGCATCTTGCTTAATCCGAAACTCTGGCAACCAAAAGGCGTGGATCACATCGTTAGCTTCGATATTCAGCTTAACCAGTTGTCCCACTGGGACATGCATTTCCCCAGAGATAACACCGGTTTCAGGGTAGGTGAAAATCCAGGCATACTGCATACCGGCGACATTAACCTCTAGGGGTTGACCTTGGCCTTCTTGTCCTGGAGGCGCTCCAATACCTAGGGCAACTGTGCCTTGACCCGGAGCCATGGCAATCAGACTTTCATTCCCCTCTTGCCCAGATGGTGACATCTGATGATTGTGGGCAATTTCCTGTTGATGGTGGTCATGAGAAGCCATGGGATCCAGACCTCCCATAGCGTTGTAGACCTCAAAGCTATAGACAGCTAGGACAAAGACAATCACCGTCGGGATTGCGGTCCAAAGCATTTCTAGGGGAATATTGCCATGGGTCGATGGCCCATCGGTTTGGTCATTTTTTTGTCTACGAAATTTGATGACTATTAGGATAAGTGCCCCTTGGATGAGGAGAAATAGACCAGTGGAAATGGTCATCATCAAGTTGAACAGACCATCTACATCACCGGCTTCTGAGGAGGCAGCTACTGGCATAAGTCCATGATTCTGACCGTACCAGAGACTAATCAGGGTTATGAAAATGCCAGCAATAAGGGTTGAAATTTGGCTTGGAATGTTCACGAGGTTAGGGTTGAATACTTATATCAACAAAACTAACAGGGATTATCAAGGCAGGCGAGGCACCAACATACTTAGTGTCCTAAAATGTCAGGGCATGGCTATATTTTTAAGGAAAATCAGCCTTCTGGTGAGCTACTCCCCCCCATAGTTCCCACATTAGAGACAACAAAGACAACAATTCTGATGCTCTGCTAGCAGTGAGGGGCGTGAGTAGAGGATATAGAGCTAGCTTGGCTTGCTCTATTAACTAAGGTAAAGCAGTTAAACAATTGATTGGGTCAAACCTTGAGATTTTTAGACTTTTTTTTAGGATCACTAGCCCAGCACCTGAAAAATTTTCAGAAAACTTAAGATTTTATTCAATAAAACTTAACATAGCTAAAAAAAATATAAAAAAGTAAATCAATAGTAAATCATTGAGTCTAAGTAACTATGACCCTTTAGACCAGGGGAATAGCAATCTGAAAAATCTCTAAAGCTTCAGAAATTAAGGAAAAGGCTGGTTACAGTGGTATAGGAATAGAGATGATCCTTGAGATTGGCAATCTTCTACCAAGGAAAATGAGCCACTACTCAGGATTTGATTAACTTAGTTTGCATTTTCCTATTGCAGATGGCTATAGCTCAATCGGCTCTTGATCACAATCAGAATGGTGTAACCTCCAACAACCTGACCCAGCCCCAGGCCAGGATTCGGAGCTTGGTGTGGAAAATTGCGATCGCTACCCTACTGTTGATGGCAGTAGGCAGTGCCACCAGGGTGATGAATGCTGGTCTGGCTTGCCCAGACTGGCCCTTATGCTATGGTCAGCTCGTGCCAAGCCAGCAGATGAATTTGCAAGTATTTTTAGAGTGGTTTCACCGCCTTGATGCTTCCTTGATTGGTGTTAGTGCGATCGCTCTCGCTAGCTTATCTTGGTGGCATCGGCGGGATTTACCCAACTGGCTGCCCTGGATATCCACATTTGCTCTAGGGCTAATTATTTTCCAAGGAGTCCTGGGCGGACTGACGGTTACAGAACTGCTCCGGTTTGATATCGTCACTGCTCATCTAGGAACAGCACTGCTATTTTTCTCAACTCTAATCGTAATTGGTACACTGCTGACCCCCTATCAAGGAACAGGTTCAGTTGGGAAGTTACCTTGGCTGAGCTTAACCGCAGTGATTTTTGTTTATCTACAAAGTCTATTAGGTGGACTAGTCGCTTCCCGCTGGGCAGTGCATCAGTGTTTTGGCGCATCTGAGCTGTGTACCGTGATGAATAGCCATATTGCTGGTGTGGTGCCAGCCACCGTAGCAACTGTCGCCGTTGTGGTGATAGCATCCCGGACACCAGCTCTACATCCAGTACTGCGACAGTTAGCTAATCTCGCTGCTAGCTTGGTAGTTTTACAGATACTCCTCGGTGTTGCTACCTTCCGGTTAAGGCTACAAGTTGAACTACTAACTATCTGCCATCAAGCAGTGGGAGCAGCATTATTAGGAGTACTGGTAGGGTTTACAGTCTTCGCCTTACGTGACCGAACAAGTGTGGAGTGTCAAAGTCAGTAGAAGCAAAGCGAGAAGGAATTAAATATGAAGGATTAAGTATGAAGGATTAAGTGTTTTATTGGTCTATCCTACGGGAAACCTAAGGGCAAATATCCTTCATACTTGAGACTTTTTAGCGAAGGAATTGGTCAACAATCCCGACTGGGATTCCAACCCACCGATCAATCGACGGGCAAGAGATCCTGTAGTTGACCAGACTAAGCCAGTTCGACTGGCTACGTTAGATAGGCTATCGCACCCTAGGGTGCTTGCCAGCTCTAGGCTCTGAGGTTTCAGATTAAACATCTGTAGAGGGATTAAGGAAGTGTCTGAAACAGGACAAACCTATCTAACCTTGTCGAGGCAAAAGTAACACGCAAGTAGAAGAGACGAAACCATGTCTACAAACTACGTTCTAGTTTTAGATACCAACCGAAAACCGCTCAACCCTTGCAAACCTGGGATGGCTCGTAGCCTACTTAAAGCAGGCAAGGCAGCGGTATTTAAGCAGTATCCATTCACCATTATCCTCAACAAAGCAGTTGATGATGCCCCCAAACCAGTCCAACTCAAAATCGACCCAGGCTCAAAAGTAACTGGGCTTGCTCTGGTGCAAGATGACAAGGTTCTATGGGGAGCAGAACTCTATCACCGAGGGCAGCAAATTAAGGCTGATCTTGAGGACAGACGAAAATTGAGGAGAGGAAGGCGAAACCGTAAAACCCGGTATCGTCAACCTAGATTCTTAAACCGTACTCGTCCAGAAGGTTGGCTTGCTCCATCGATGCTCCATCGGGTTCTGACTACGATGACCTGGGTTAGACGATTAACCAAGTTTGTTCCCGTTACAGGAATCTCATTAGAGCGAGTTAGATTTGACATGCAGAAAATGATCAACCCTGAAGTTTCAGGTGTTGACTACCAGCAGGGTGAACTACAGGGGTATGAAGTTCGAGAGTACCTGTTAGAGAAATGGAATCGGCAATGTGCATACTGCCAAGCCACAGACACCCGTTTGGAAGTCGATCATATTCACCCCAAATCCAAAGGGGGATCTGACCGAGTATCTAACCTGACCGTTGCTTGCCATGACTGTAACCAGGCGAAAGGAAACCGAAATATAACAGACTTCCTCTCTGGTAAGTCTGACCTACTCAATCGAATTCTCAGCCAAGTTAAGCAACCGTTATTGGATGCGGCAGCGGTCAACTCAACTCGGAACAAGATTGCTGAGGAGTTGATTGCTACAGGCTTACCTATTGAGTTTGGGACAGGTGGACAAACTAAGTATAACCGTTGCCGATTAGATCTTCCTAAAACTCACTGGCTTGATGCTGCCTGTGTAGGAGTTGTTGTCCATCTCACCCTTGAGACTAAGCAATGTTTAACCATCACAGCATCAGGACATGGAAACCGACAGATGGCTGGTGTTGATAAGTATGGCTTCCCATACCGCCACCGTACTCGTCAGCAAGTTCATTTCGGTTTCAGAAGTGGGGATATCGTCAGGGCGGTTGTACCCAAAGGCAAGAAAGCGGGAACCCATTTAGGTCGGGTTCTCTGTCGGAAGTCCGGTAGCTTCGACATCCAGACTAAATCTGGCAGAGTCACTGGAATCAATCACAAGTATTGCAGCACTATACACGGGAGGGATGGCTATGCCTACGTATTCTAAGGATGCGCTGTCGCGCTGCTGTCATGTAAGGGGAGAGCTTTCCTCCCCATGCGTGAATCGACAGGGGCTTCCAGCTCTCCCCTTGCTAACAATTGTCGGTGAATTGAATGCTTGGGACTAGTTTAACCCGTCAACATGAAAACTTAAGAGAGGTTATTCAAAGTTACTATCAACTAACAAAACCTCGAATCATTCCACTACTATTAATTACGACAGCAGCGGGGATGTGGTTGGCATCCGATGGACAAGTCGATCCCATATTATTGCTAGTTACCCTGGTCGGTGGTACTTTGGCCGCAGCATCTGCCCAAGTACTTAACTGCATCTATGACCGTGATATCGACTATGAAATGTTGCGCACTCGCCACCGTCCCATTCCCTCTGGGAAAGTGCAGCCTCGTGATGCTTTGCTGTTTGCGATCGCATTAGCAATCCTGTCGTTCACCCTGCTAACAGTCTTCGCTAACCTCCTTAGTGCCTTACTAGCGCTATCTGGCATTATCTTCTATATGCTCATATACACTCATATCCTCAAGCGCCACACTGCCCAAAACATCGTCATTGGTGGTGCAGCAGGAGCAATTCCAGCACTAGTGGGTTGGGCTGCGGTGACAGGAGAATTGAGTTGGGCCCCTTGGTTACTCTTTATCATCGTGTTCTTGTGGACACCGCCTCACTTCTGGGCTTTAGCCTTAATGATTCACGAGGATTACGCCAAAGTTGGGATACCCATGTTACCGGTAGTAGCCGGTGAAGAGGTTACTGTTCGTCAAATCTGGTATTACACCTTATTAGTCGTCCCCACTTCCCTATTGTTGATCTATCCCTTAGGAGAATCGGGAGTGGTTTATGGCATAGTTGCTATTCTTTTGGGCAGTATTTTTATCAAAAAAGCATGGTTGCTGCTTCAGGAACCTAAAGACAATCAACTTGCCCGGTCTATGTTTAAGTACTCAATTCTCTATATG
Source organism: Moorena sp. SIO4E2 (assembly GCF_010671945.1). Lineage (NCBI taxonomy): Bacteria > Bacillati > Cyanobacteriota > Cyanophyceae > Coleofasciculales > Coleofasciculaceae > Moorena > Moorena sp. SIO4E2. The sequence goes on along the minus strand of NZ_JAAHIE010000071.1, from coordinate 1,481 downwards.
ATGTTATTGTGTACCGGTATCGTAGTGGATAGCTTACCGATGACCAGGGAAATTACTGCAACTGTAGCAGAGAATTCCCAAGTTTTGATTCAAGCAATTTCTACAGTATTGGAGCAGGTAAGTATTAACTTAGTTTAAGGTGTTTGCTGGTAAGCGATCAGCGATCAGCAATCAGCTATTAGCAAATAGGGTTGGTGAGTTAGCTCTGAGGTATAGCGATTCGCCAACCCTATTGAGATTTATACTCTAGGGAGCCTAAATCAATTGTGAGAATTTTTGTTCCCTGTTCCCTTTGCTATCCTACTTACCGCCGTAGTAAAAAGCCATCTGGACGCGGAAAATTTGTGGGTCATAACACCTAAAATTGGAGGGTTATGACTCCTATTTTTTTTGCCGCCCTATGCTGTCGGTTATAAGAGTGACTGTGCTATTAGGCATGGTCGGTGGAACATATTTGGCGATATGACCATCATGTGTTGTAAAAATTGGTATTATGGGCGATAAACAGCTAGGCAAGTCAATTGTTCTGTGTGTGGTACTTGGTCTCATTACTGTAATTCTGCACTTGGTACTTGGTCTTTTATGTGTGTGGTACTTGGTCTCATTACTGTCAATAATATAATTACGGGTTCCACCTGAAACCACGGTGAGATATAAGACTCAGTATCTTTGTGTTCAGTCGTTGGAACTGGGTTCTAGTTCTGCCCAATGATTGTCTAGTGTTTTGGGTTGATCAGATTCAATTTCCCCCCAACCATAATTTGCAGCTATTCGTTGTTTGACCTCTAAATAGCACTCCAAATTATGGGTGGTTTTTGCGTTACCGTGGCAGATTACAGTGTTTGCTGGCTTTTCGTGTTTAAGCGAAATTGATCGCACCGGCTCTGATTAGTTCATCCAATGTTTCAATCATCCGTTGGTAGTCAATTTTGCCATCATCGTCTAAGAACCACGATTCATAAGACTGGCCTGTGTTTTTTAGTAGTTTGGCCTGCTCACGTTTCCAGCTCAAAAACTGTGCATGGGTTTTAAATGTGAACTCTGATAGACTAAATTCACTTTACTTACCCCCGTAGTAAAAAGCAATCTCTTTGTCTTTAAGAGGGATAAAATCAGCATCGAGCAGCATTTGATTGAGTTCTGCTTGAGAGATATGCTTCGCTCCAATCCGCACAATTCTTGATCTCATGGTATTGCTGACACCGCTCCGTTGCCGTTGAGCTTCCAACCCCATGACTTGGTTGTAAAGGTCTAACTTAGCTTTCGGTATTGGCGAGCCATCTAAATCAATTCCCTTTGCGATCGCGTCATCAACCGCATCAGCACCTGTAGTGGTTTGAGTCTGGGAATTACCTTCGGTAGACATAGTAAGCTGATAGTTATAGATACGAAAGTATTTTACAGGGTGTCGGTTTCCTTAACAAAGGGTGGAATTAGATTCAAAAGTCCCCCTTATTAAGGGCAGGGCGATTTCATTCTGG
>NZ_JAAHIE010000709.1:0-3203 GCF_010671945.1 Moorena sp. SIO4E2 | reverse complement strand
CCGATTCCTGTAGTTCTTCTGGGGTCATTTTTAATTAATCTTTTGGTTTCAGTACCAGTTTCACTTTCAGGTTAGCATTTGCCGCTGACCTAGTAATATATAAATTTCCTTCTCCTTCAAAACTAAAACCCAATTCTACCTCAGCCTTCTCAATATCCATCTCCTTATTCAGCTCTTTCCAAGTCTGAGCAATGGGCTTGCAGGTCTTTACCAACAACGGTCGAATCTTATCGAAAGTAGAACTAACTTTATCAGCAAAACCACCAGAGATAGCTTGGACTTGATTCCCTGGTACTTCTACTTCTACTAAAGTGCCATCGTCTAATTCAATTAGTTTAGTTGCCATTACAATTTATTACCTTAAGTTTATATAAGTTAAGTTATCAGCTTAAGCGCTACGCGCACGCGTGCGCGTTCAGCTTTCAGCTATTATCTATCATATACAGCGCTTTGCCATTCAATCAGGTACAAAGTTTTGGGATTTTAGGGAGCAGGGAGCAGGGAGCACAGAAGAGGGAAGAGGGAAAATAATGTGTACCTCATAGCTACGAGAAACGCTATATATCCTCTAACGGGCTGACAACCAGCATTATTAGTCTTACTAGGTCAACGGCTGTCGGGAGATGGGTATGCCCCGATTTACCCATCTCCCGACTCCCAAACAAATTTGTTACAAAAATTTTTTAAATATGTTATAATTAAAGTTTTTTTATGTTATTATAAAAATGTGGTCGTTAAACGTCCACGGGAAGAGCCAGCCCACAGATTTTCCAGGGTCTCCGGCTGGCTCTTGGTCCCCATCTAAGGAGATACATCAATTATGTCCTATTCTGAACGCCTTCATCCGTGGGTGATAGTCCGCCTATTGCCCAAGATGCAACGAGTGATTGTGGCTCGGTTCCGTAAGCGATCCGATGCAGAGGGTCACTTGCAGGCTCTGAAACGACTGATGCCCGAAGCGAAATTTATTATTATTTTTGATTTAGGGAAGCCGATGGAAGAAGAATCTGAAGACTCTTAGGGATTTGGGTGATTAGTGATTCCATAGCGCTGCACTTAAGTAAGCATTAAGCTATCAGCTGACAGCTTAATGCTTACTTATTTAGAGGTTGTCTGAGAAGTCTCATTTGCTACATCCAAGCCCTCTCAATCCCCCGAGCGAGGGATTGCTCGCTCGGGGGACTTTTAGCAACAAATGGATTCTTGTTCCCCCCAGAATTGGGGGGCTAGGGGGGCAAAATTCAGTATAAAAAACTTTTCAGATATCCTCTTAAGACAAAAACTTCAAGCCTAAAAACAAAGCAGCAATTGTTCCAGAAACACAAATTTCTCCTTGTTCAATTTTTTTCATAACCTCGTCTATAGGTACCAAAACAATTTCCACCTCTTCCGTAATATCTAAATTTTGGATACCCGATGGCTGAGCTTCTTGCGCCATAATTAAATGAATTGTATTGGTATCTTTTACCGGATTATCATATAAAGTTGCTAAGGAAACCATATGCTCGGAAACATAACCAGTCTCTTCTTCTAATTCCCTAGCAGCTGCTTTTATACTATCTTCTTCCATTGAGTTGAAACCACCCCCAGGGAGTTCCAATAAAATTTCTCCCACTCCATGGCGATATTGACGGACAAAAACAACATTGCGATCGCATGTAATTGCCATGATCAGCACAATATCCGGTCTAACATTAATGAAGTAGTCATCAACAACTTGACCACTGGGTAATTCCACTTCATCTTGCCTGACTCGACACCATTGGTTGTCAAAAACAAACTTTGATTTAAGGGTTTTCCATGGCTTTATTGAAATCATTAAATTACTGAATAATTACAAAACTATAAGTTAAAGTATGAAGGATAAAGGTTTAAGGTTACCGGTTGATTTAGAGGTTTAAGGTTACAGGTTGAAGGTTGAAGGTTGAAGGTTACAGGTTGAAGGTTACAGGTTGTAGGTTGTAGGTTATAGGTTACACCTTATAGGCGGCAGATGATCGGGCACACCTATTCCTCACCATCGTCCTAGTAGAGTATAACCTTGGCCAATAGGCCACGCTACGCGAACAAGCTACCCTACAAGGGAAGCCTCAGGCGAACAACCAAATAACTTTCAAACCTACCCTACGGGAACGCCAAAGGCGAACAACCAACTAACCTTCAACCTTCAACCAACTAACCTTCAACCTTCAACCAAATAATCTTGGCCTTTGGCCACGCTACGCGAACAACCTTCAACCAAATAACCATTACTAAATAAACAATGCGTATTGGCGTTGAAACCTTCACGGTACATAAGCGGTTCCCTTTAACCATCAGTCGTGGCACCACGTCTGAAACCACCAATGTCTGGGTCAGGATAGAACAGGAGGGTATTGAAGCGTGGGGCGAAGGGTCTCCCTTTTCCCTAGGAAAGGCAACTAGCCTCAGCAGTAGCTCGTCAGATCCAGGCACAGAGGGTTTCCTGCCCCCTACACCCCATAAGCAAACCACTGAGATTCTGCTAGAAGCTCTAGAGGTGGTTATCCCGATGCTGGAGGCATTTAGTCCTTGGGAACACCAACAAATTGAACGGGTGTTGGAGGAAGTACAGGTGCCATCAGCAGCTTGGGCGTCTATTGATTTGGCAATACATGACTGGTTAGGGAAGCGGGTGGGATTGCCCCTCTGGCGGCTGTGGGGATTGAACCGCCGCCGAATTGTGCCAATTTCCTCTACGGTAGGCATTAGTGACCCAGACAAGGCCAGGCAACGGGTCCAGGACTGGATTCCCATTACTGGTGCTCATGTACTCAAAATTAAATTAGGTTCCCCGGATGGGATTGCTGCTGATCAACAGATGCTACTGGCCATCCGAGATGAAGCACCAGAAGCCGAGTTGAGTGTAGATGCCAATGGAGGTTGGAGTTTGGAGGAAGGGATAGAGATGTGTAACTGGCTGGCGAGTCAGGGCGTCAGGCATGTGGAACAACCCCTCGCTCCTGGAAAAGAGGTTGATTTACCCCAGTTGTATAAGCAATCCCCTTTACCAATTTTTGTGGATGAAAGTTGCAAGACTAGCCAAGATATTCCGCCGTTGGCAAACTGTGTCCATGGTATTAACATCAAACTAATGAAATCCGGTGGTTTAACTGAGGCAATACGGATGGTGCATACCGCAAAAGCTTGTGGGTTGCAGGTGATGTTTGGTTGCTATTCTGACA
>NZ_JAAHIE010000708.1:0-3220 GCF_010671945.1 Moorena sp. SIO4E2 | reverse complement strand
CGACAACATTGGTCAAATTTATCTGGATATGAACAATTATCCTCAAGCCTTAGCAGCATTTCAAAAGGGGCTAGACTTGGCTGAGTCATTGCAGCATCGAGAAGCTTATTTTGTCAATAAAATTCAGATAGTGAATCGGCAAAATTTGTAGTAATATTTTAGGTCTATAGTTGTTAAAATAACGAGTATAGTACAGGGAATCGGGAATCGGGAATCGGGAATCGGGACTTGTGTATCAAGTAGTTATCGATGAAGTTGGTATTTTGATACCAATTGTGTAAATTACAGCTACACATCAATTTCATCTCCCCGCGCCCACTCGCGACCCCATTCCCCAACTTCGGTTAGTTTACTTGAATCGCGATATAGGTAGCATTGTTGCTTTCGTGTATTTCACCGATCCTATTATTGTTATCAACAATCGCACCGATGTAGTACCTTCCAGGAGTTAAATTGCTAGGAATAGTCACTGAATTTTTGGCAGTATAAGGAGTGTTCCTAACAAGGGTAAAGCCAACATCGGCAATTTTGGTATCAAAGGTCGTGATGAGATTATTAGTAGAAATATAGAAGCCCACCCGAGGCCTTTGAGTAGAAGCACCATTATTTTCATAGGTAAATTCTACCTGAACCCGTTGCCCTTTGTTAACTCGATAAACTGGCTCACCGGATGAGGTGAAGGAACTCAGAAGTGATCCAGAAGAGTTGTACATTTGGGTTCTTCTGTGTGTACTATATTCACCACTGCTACCTGAGCGCTTCCAATGAACTACTGCCACATCTTGGCGCTGAGGAGAACGTACACCATAAAGAAATACTGAACCATGGGAAGCATCTTCACCAGCATAGGCTCTTGCCGTGGAGGCATTGGCATGGATATGATCCCAATCTTGGCCCATGATGTTGTAATATCGGTTCTCATGCCGAAGACCTGAAGCATGACCCAGTTCATGCATAGCAGTTGTTTGGAAAGGACGATTCCTTCCCCCATAGGGCCAGAGTAAGGTTTTGCTAGTGCTGGTGGTGTAAGATACTCGATTATCGAAGACTATATCTGCTTCTGTCAGATTGGGACACCTCCACCGCAGAAAAGCCCGTGCTGGTGCACCATTGAGTAGACTGTCATCACTGGTAAACCAGATTTCATTCTGGCCATTTTGTCGTCGAACACTGCTGTCGTTGTAGGTCAAACTAAAGGAAAACTTACTGGGATTTCTGTTCCAACTATTGACAGCCTCTAATAAAGCATTTCTCCACGCACCAGAGGGAAAACTGACACTAGCTGAGCGCATCCGAACTGGAATCTTACTACTTGGCCACTTGATCGTCTTACCATTACATTTGTAAACTTGGTAGGCGGAAGCTTTAGGCATGTAGCCAGTAATAGCGACAAACAATGATAAAGCCATTAAACCGGCTATAGGTCTCTTCATGATCAGTCTCCTAGTTGTTTCTTGGTCTAATCCAACTGAATTTGTTTTTGGTTAATTGTGACTTATTAATTTGGCTTATAACTTTTTACTGGTTGTTCATTGATAATTAACAAGTCACAAGTGGTAAGTTTCAAGCAACTTACCAATCCCCTTTTCTATAAAGGGGATAAAAATTATCTTCCGGAATTGGGTAAGACGGGATTGCCTTCATTTTTCATTAACATCTCCATCTCCCTACGATCTGCTGTACTCGATAGAATTGAATTTTCAAAACCAGGGGATACTGTAGTCTGGGGTGGAGCTGAAGGGGAACCTAGCTTGACCACAAAGTTTTTGTCAGGATCTACAGTGGTAGTAAACTGTCGTCTCTGCACCTGTCCCGCTCGGCTGAGCTGGTTTAATTTAGTTTTGATCAGACCTTCAAGTTTAGTCCGCTCTAGGGGTTGTTCAAATACTTGAACATTGGCAGACTCAACCACACCAGATTCTGAAGAGCCATCCTGGTTTTTTCCAGTAGGAGTTGACAAAACAGTCTCAATAACTGTGTCACCTATCCTGTGGGTAACTACTTCTTTCAAAGGACGATGTTTGCCATAAACTAGTTGTTCTTGACTAGTGAGTAGAATTGGTTGTCCTTCATCAGAGAAAGCTTGATTGTTGATCACTCGAATCCGACCTTCAGCACATCCGACCAGGGGACACCCAGATTTCCCATTACCCTTGACCAAAAGGATATCGGTATCTCCAACATCGAAAAAAGAAACTCCAGACACTGTTAGAAAATTGCCTTTATTATCATGACCACCGATAAAACGAAGGGTAACCAAGCTGCCTGGCTTGACTCGACCTTTAAGGGTTTCTTCCACCTTATAGGTCACAAATGTGTGAGGAAGTCCTCTCTGATTAGATGAGAGGCGATATTGAATTTTTTCAACCGTTCCTCGAAAAATGAAATCAGCTTCCTGTACAGATGTTGTCAGTAAGGGATTTTGTTCACTACCAGACTCGTTTTGAGCCGTTCCTGGTCCTGGGTCTGCACCACCACTACTGATTTGTGCATGAACCCCTAAAACTCCGAACGATAGTGCGCTGATTATCATCGAAGCAATAATGAGTTTGATCTTCATAGGGTTTAGCCTCAGCTGATTAAGTAATCACTTACCTTGACACTTAGCCAATAGTTGATGTTCCTACAAATCCTACATAAGTGCAGTAGTAATCACCGTTGTTAAGTCTTGCTCTATTTATAAATCATACCGAAACCATAAATTTTACGCAGCCATCGCTTTTTTGTTACAATTATTAACATTACGTCAAACCTGATGCTAGACCTCTTGTAAAAGTATTGTCTTGATCCAGTTGCTCCTGTAGAAGTCCTGAAGCTAGACAACTGCCTCACTATTCACCTTGATCTGAATCATCAGAGTCGATTAACAAATACAACAATGCACAAATAGCAGCAACAATACCTAACAATGGAGATTCAGTAGAGAGGGTTAGAACTAGTAACACAATTTCCAGAAGGGTTTGGAAGTTTTCGAGATTGTCCATGAAAATTGTTTCAGGTGAACTACAACTTCATCAAACCCTGGAGCTAAAGCAGTTCAGACCTTGGAAGCTGTTGAGCTGACGTGAGTTATGGCCAACTAATAATTGATTACCGACTTGTACCTGAGTTGTACCTGAGTTGGGCTGAGTGACTATAAAAGATAGTTATAGTTTGAGTAGTTCATCGAACCGACAACTATGTCTCGCTCACTCAGAGTTCATCCAGAGTATATTGACCA
>NZ_JAAHIE010000707.1:0-3227 GCF_010671945.1 Moorena sp. SIO4E2 | reverse complement strand
CATCAGCCTTTGTGAAAGCCGCCATGGCAATCTATGACATCATCATGTTCTTTGTTAATCGCGGTAGTCAGGTGCTGGAATTGGTAAATGCAGTTGTGGATGCCGTGAGTGCGATCGCATCTGGTGCTGTTGGTGGTGCAGCGAAGTTGGTAGAGAATGCTTTAGCGAAAGCTGTACCAGTGGTAATAGGGTTCTTGGCTTCCTTGTTGGGTATTGGTGGTTTGGCGAAGAAGGTTGAGAAGATTATTGGTAAGATTCGCGAGCGGATTGATCAGGCGATTGATAAGGTGTTGTTGAAGGCGAAGGGGTTGTTGGGTAAAGCAAAAAAAGGAGCAAATAAAGTAAAGGAAACTGTACTCAACCTCATTAAATGGTGGACTAAAAAGAAAACTTTTAAGGATAAGACTGGGCACTCTCATGAACTATATTACAAGGGTAGCTTAGCGAATGCGAAACTCTATGTAGCCAGTTTTGATCCTAAGATGCTCGACAAGTTCTTTGATGAGAAGCTAAAAGAAGCAGAAGGGCAGACAAGTTTCACAAAAAGTGATGTAGAAGTGGCCAAGGAATATTACGATGAAAAAGTCCGCCCTCTGGAAATTAGACTGAGAGAAATTGACAAGGTTTATGAAGGAGGTTCAGGTGGTTCTAAACTCTCAGCAGAGAAGAAAGCAAAAGACATTAATGCTAATAAGCAGCTTGTACAAAAGCTTGAACGAGCTTTATGGGAATTAAGTAATCAACATCTTAAGAAGTTATTTGGATCAACTGTCGAAGACTATCCGCCACCTAAGCTTCCAGTCATGGCTGACAATAAGAAAGCATCTAGCTTCACTGCTGATTATATTGTTAATAGTGAAAAGCACAAAATTACAACCGGGACGGAGTCAGGTAAGCATGTAGGTAACCTCAATGGATGGTCTCAACTTCAAGAGTCAAAACTTACTCACCAAGCCCAATGGGTTCGGATGCACTTGTTGCCACATAAATTGGGTGGTAATGCAGTTGACTCTAACTTAACTCCCGCGCGGGGATCTCACAATACTCGATTTTCAAGTGCAGTAGAGCAACCTGCTATCAAGGCTGCAGTGGAGGGTAACATCAAAGATAACAAGCCTATTTGGTATCGTTTCCGTATTAACTATTATTCTGGTAAAGCTAGTCCTTTCCCCAAATATTTGAAAGCAGAATGGGGATTTTATGAAAGTACTGGTGGTGAACTCAAACGTGGGCCATTAGTAAAGTCATTTTCACAAAGCCCAGAGAAACCAGAATTGACTCCTGTTACTCCCAATCTAAATGATCCAGACGTGACTGCAGGCGATATAACTAGAGTTACTGATGTAGATCGTGGTTTTGTTTTGCTTCTATTAAATGTCAGGGAGGAAAATGGTGGATCTTTAGGAACCTCAAGGTTTTCCGTCAAAAATAGAATGGAGAAAAAATATATAACTACTGATGTAGTTGGTGGTAGACAGGTTAAATTTGGAGTTAAGGATTTTGACGCACGCATGAATCTTGTTTTAGCAGCTATAAAAGATGGAAAAGCAACACTAAAGTAAAAAATGTCACAAGAATATTTACGAGACTTTCAGACTTTAATAGATCAAATGAAGCAACACTCTTCCTTTGAAATTATTGCAGATGAAATTGTTGCCAATTATGAGGAAGGACTTGCTGAGTTATCGGTGAACGAATTAAGAATGAGCTTTGGGTTTAACCTTACTCAAAATTTTGAAAAATATATTGATGTATCTCTCCATACACATTTACGATTTGTCTATTACATCAATGGGGATGTTTCCGGAGGAGGTGAATTTCATTTAAGCCCTATTGCCGATTCCCTAACTTCAACCCAAGATCCCGAACTCTGGCATGAAGGGATGACCCAACAGGAAATTGAGTTCCTAAAATATTTTCGTGTTTTTGATGACCATCCTGACTCCGGCGACTTTAAACTCGCGGCTTTTCACTTGACACCAGGCGTTTCTCCACCTGCCTTTCCAGATATTTATTTCTATGATCGGGGTGAGTACTGGAAGATGAACCTTGATTATGGAGGTTACTTAGATGGCTTACTAGGATTGTTGGGTGTGAGTAACTGGCAGTACCTTTTTTGCGATGTAGACATGACTCAACCGAAGTATGAGAGCCTCTTCAACGAACTAAACAATACCTTAAATCAACTTACTAAACTTTTTCCTGCCAGAGACTTTGAAACATATCGCGAAATATTACGAACTAAAAGAGAAAGTGACTCTCGTCGGATAGGTTAATGAAGCGTATTTATTGATAGTATTTCAATTCGTTCAATTACAAAACTATAAGTGCGATCGCTTTTAGCGGCTCCAAAGGAGCATCGCGAAGCGTAGCCCTTTGGGCTAATCCCATGATCTTGTCGGGTGAGCCCTTCGACAGCGTAACCCACCAAAGCCAATGCTATGCGATCGCATACCCACTATGTTCACAAATCTCGGGGGGATGAAAAGCCATAACAATCCTATCCTTCGGTACTCCTGAAGCAACCAATTCATCCGTGATACCATCTTCAATACCGTCGTAGTGAATCCAGATTTTACCATCGCGGATTGAACCATGAACAATCTTAGCATTACAATCCTGTTGAGGAGGTAATCATCCAATGGAAAAACTAGAAAACTACCGATTAATCATCCGCCAGCTATTAACTAATCATGCCACCTTAGAAGCAAATAATTCAGATTCAGAGCTTGAGTGTCAACTTATTTTTGACACAGAACATGACCATTATCAACTTTTAGATATCGGCTGGGATGGACTCAAACGAGTTTATAACTGTTTCATCCATTTAGATATCAAAGATGGCAAAGTTTGGATTCAGCGAAACATGACAGAAGCTGATTTGGCGCAAGATTTGGTAGACATGGGTATACCGAAAGCAGACATTATTTTCGGTTTACATCCCAGTTATAAACGTCCTTACACAGGCTACGGAGTGGCTTAGTAGTGGATTGACTTAACAATAAAATTAATTATAATAATGATGAGTAACCATTTTGACTTAGATAAAATAGGAAATATGTAAAATCTCTAGTAAATGCCAAAGAAAATCAGGGTTCTAAAACAAATGCTTCGCCAAGCCGGTTTTAGAGAAATACCAGGTAAAGGAAGCCATACAAACTGGATACATCCTCTTTATGCTGGGAAACTCACAGTTTCAGGTAAAGACGGAAACGATGCTAAGCCCT
>NZ_JAAHIE010000706.1:0-3235 GCF_010671945.1 Moorena sp. SIO4E2 | reverse complement strand
CTTTATTAACGACACGGTCAGAAGTTACCCCAGCGAGCAATCCCTCGCTGGGGCAGCCTTTATGGTTAGTCGGCTATGGGTAAAGGGTTAAAACTTTATGATTAAGGCAAGAGACGAAACCTTAGATCAGGTCGCCTTTATAACAATAGTTTTAAACCTTTTCTGCATAACCTACAACCCAAAAAGGCGACCTGATCTTACGGTAACTTCAAACCCTATTCTAAGGTTTCGTCTCCGGGATGCCCCGACCCGCCGGAACAATACAAAAAGTTATATTTTTATTTGGTAGGTGGCGGTTAGCTCTTTATTTATCTTCCCTACCATTTCTAGTATATCACATTGGTAAGCTTCGTTCCGGAGCTTACCCCGCGCTTCCCATACGACACTTAGCCAATGAAGGTAAAGTGCGGGGCTTCTCGCGGTTCAGCTAAAATTCCAGCACTATAGTCATACCTAATAACCTATACCCTTGAACAAACAGGCAAAACCATCCCCTCGCGAGCCAGTAAGTGATTACCATTGAAAGACTGGAGTTGCTTTTCTAGTTTGTCGAGATAATCATCATTATAGTCAGGATGATAACGAGACATAACTATGCGCTTAACACCTGCCACCTTTGCCGTTGCTATGCCAGTTTGCCAACGCTGATCTTGCCAAATCAAAGGTGAATAATTAGACAGATCATCTCCTGTGAGGGGAAAGGGAGCATCCAAAATTAGCAAATCTGCTTGACGGGATAGGTATCGTAGATTTTCATCAATGGCACCCCAACCATTGGAGTGAGTAGTGGCGTACACAACAGCATATCCTTGCCAGTTTACCCGATAGCCCATTGCTTGATGTGAGTCATTAAGAAGCACAGCCTCTACAGTTACATCATCTAGGGTTACTGTATGACCTGACCTCAGCCCGTGAAATTTCAGATCTGACTGCATGACCTGAAGGGGCACTGGAAAATTTGGAGCAATCATTTGCTGACCTAGACACTGTTCAATGGATGCCCCATCAGGTGCTGCTGCTCCATAGATATGAAAACAGTTACCAGGAATAAACGCAGGAGTAAAAAAGGGAAACCCTTGAATGCTGTCCCAATGGCTATGAGAAAAAAAAATGTGAGCTTCTATGGGCATTTGCTTAAGCCAATGATTTCCCAGCACCCGCAAACCACTGCCACCGTCAAAGATTAAGCGTTTTCTACCAACACGCATCTCTACACAAGATGTATTGCCACCATAGCGAATGGTATCTGTCCCAGGAGCCGAAATTTGACCCCTAACGCCCCAAAATCGGACGCTCAAGTCGCCTCCAGTGCCATTGTTTAGGCTGGGTTTAGCCTTATAGTTGCCTCGTGTGGGTGCTACTAGATTTTGCATCTTGAATCTGTGAATTACGTCAGCCTAAGTTATAAATTATTCCCATTGGTAGATTCCGACTAGAGGATACTCGGGTGAAAATGAGTAACCATCAGGGTTAACCACTACTTTCTGTTAAAGTGGGCGGATTTCATACATCAAATTGAATACATCAAGAGTAAATAGATGGGGGAAAGCAACCACAACAGCCCCAGTAATTTAGTCAGATCTCTAATTTGGAACCTTTCAGCCCCCCTAAACAAGTTAAGATACAGTTATGCTTTCTCTTAACTGTATCTTAAGTGTTGGTTAATTTTAACGGATTTAGGAACAAACAGTTTGTGACCTATGTCACAAACGCATCAAATTAATTCAATCAATTAGAATGGGAACTGGTAAATCATCGGTTATCCCTTGATCGGTCAGCTTTCATTTATCGGAAGTCAGCCCATTTCCTTATAGCTTAACCTCGACAGCTAAACCAAAAGCTCAGTGTATGCCCATCTCAAGTATAACTGCTCACCCCATCCCATCCTCACCTGATTATCTCCTCACCTAAAAAGGTAATATCTTTTAGCTTCATCCGCAATTCATCTCACATCTCAATGCTACGCCATGAGTGTGAGATGAATTGCGGACAGGATCGAAGACCGTGTATACTAAATCTAGTAGGGAAGACAAATGAAGAGCTAACCACCACCTACGTGCCTAAGAAAAAACTCAAACTCATTGTATGTTCCGGCGCGGAGGGGCATCCCGTGTCATTAATAAAGCTTGCCGAACCCGCCCCGCGTGGCCTACGGCCTTGTATCCTAACTGTTGGGTGGAGTTGGCAAGAAGCCCACACTGAACTCAAAGAGTCAGTGTGGGAGTATGTCACCTTCTGTTGGGATCACTCCCTGACCCTACTTGATTAGGGTTGGGGTATTTTTTGTTATGCTTGCCCTTAAAACAGAGAATGGCTAATCGCTTTGCTAGCTTTCTAGCATCTAACCATTAGCCTAAGAAAAGAAACTCTAGTGGAACTCATCTCACCGATGAGTCCCTACTTGATCAGTCCCTACTGCTTATAGTTGTTGATTGACTCTTCCACCAAAGGCATTACCTGATCAAGATCTTTCCATCCTAAAATTTTAGTGACTTTTTTTTCCAGATTTTTGTATGTCCTGAAAAATTCAGCAATTTCATCCAACCGATGGGGCGCGATATCTTGGAGAGTTTTTACTTCAGCGTAGCGAGGATCCTTGTCAGGAACACACAGAATTTTTTCATCCCGATCACCTCCATCGATCATTTCCAGCATCCCGATTGGTCTAGCGGTAATCACACAACCAGGGAACGTAGGTTGATCCATTATCACCATACCATCAAGAGGATCACCATCATCTGCTAGAGTGTTAGGGACAAAGCCGTAGTCATAGGGGTAGTGTACCGATGCATAAAGTACCCGGTCAAGGGCAAAGGCTTCTAGATCCTTGTCAAACTCATACTTATTTTTACTACCTGCGGGAATTTCAATTAAAACGTTGATCAGACCTGGTTTAGGTTGAGCAGGAATCTTTGATAAATCCATGAACTATATGTTTCAAAAAAACAGCAGATGTGGGTTATCTCATCTTTAGTGCTTAAGACATCCTAATAGCTGCTTTAATACTTACCCAAACAAATCCCATAGTTCAGGATTTTTTAGGTAGGTAGAATAGCCAACCGATCAGATTATCCTGAGCAGGGTGCTAAGCTATCAGCTATCAGCTATCAGCTATCAGCTATCAGCTATCAGCCAAAGGCATGTGGCCACGCTAAGCGAACAGTTTATGCGCTACGCGCACCCTACTTGAGGTGCTTTTGAATAAAATAAGCTGACGGCTGACGGCTGACTGCTG
>NZ_JAAHIE010000705.1:0-3243 GCF_010671945.1 Moorena sp. SIO4E2 | reverse complement strand
AAGTTCACACCAAAAAAGACTTCCCCGAAGAGTGGGCAAGGACTCAAAACAACCTGAGCCTTGTCTACAGAAACAGAATCCGTGGTGATAAAGCAGAGAATCTCGAACTTGCCATTAAAGCATACGAACTAGCATTGAAAGTTCACACCAAAAAAGACTTCCCCGAAGAGTGGGCAAGGACTCAAAACAACCTGGGCATTGCTTACAGAAACAGAATCAGTGGTGATAAAGCAGAGAATCTCGAAAAAGCGATTGCAGCATACGAACTAGCATTGAAAGTTCACACCAAACAAAAGTTCCCCGAAGAGTGGGCAACGATTCAAAACAATCTAGGCCTTGCTTACAGAAACAGAATCCGCCACAACAGGGAATCGAATCTAGAACTTGCTATTGAAGCATACAAACGAGCTTTGTGGGTTTACACCAAACAAGACTTTCCCCAAAATTGGGCAATGACTCAAAATAACCTGGGCAGTGCGTACCGTGAAAGAATCCGCCACAACAGGGAATCGAATCTAGAACTTGCTATTGAAGCATACAAACGAGCTTTGTGGGTTTACACCAAACAAGACTTTCCCCAAAATTGGGCAATGACTCAAAATAACCTGGGCAGTGCGTACCGTGAAAGAATCCGTGGTGATAAAGCAGAGAATCTCGAAAAAGCGATTGAAGCATACGAACTAGCTTTGTCCGTTTACACCAAAGAAGACTTCCCTATTGAGTGGGCAATGAATCAAAAGAACCTGGGCAATGCGTACCGTGACAGAATCCGTGGTGATAAAGCAGAGAATCTCGAAAAAGCGATTGAAGCATACGAACTAGCTTTGTCCGTTTACACCAAAAAAGACTTCCCCGAAGAGTGGGCAACGATTCAAAACAATCTCGGCGCAGCCTACAGTTAAAGAATTCGTGGTGATAAGTAAGAGAATCTCGAAAATGCTATTACAGCATACCAACTAGCATTGTCAGTTTACACCCCGCAAGCCGATCCGATTAACTGTCTCATAACTTCCCGCAACTTAGGTCACCTCCACTTCAACCAACGTAACTGGCAACCCGCCATCGATGCCTACCAACAAGCAATCACAGCAGTAGAAATCAGTCGCAGTGAGGCAATCAATGATCCAAATCGTCAACAGATGTTGGCACAGGCAATAACAGTTTATCAGGGTGCATCTCATCTTTGTAAAAAAGAAGGGAAGTGCCGGAAGTGTCGGAAGCGTGGGGATTTTAGGGAGGGTGGGTAGTGTAGGCAGTTTGGGAATTTTATTAGAATTTTTGTTTAATTGCAAAAGTGAGATGCACCCGTTTATCAAACACTAGTGCAAGCCTATATCAATATAGAACAGTTGGATAAAGCCATCGAAACAGTCGAACGCAGCAAAGCCCGGGACCTAGTGCAACTGCTCACCAACCGCGACCTTTATCCTAAAGGCAACGTTCCCCAAGGGATAATCACCGAGTTAGATCAACTGCGTCGAAACATTCCATCATTGGAAAAACAGTTACAAGTAGTTTTTGAAAAACTATCTGGAAATAGCGATAACACACAACTAAAGCAACGACCATCTATAGAGGAATCACGGAAACGACTACAGCAAGAATTACAGAAGTCGCTACAGCAGCTAGATCAGGTGCTTAAAGAAATCAATGATAACTATGACTCCAGTTTCAGTCTAACTCAAACCGTAGAAACTATTCCGTTTAGGGATATTCAGAGCCTGATTGATCAAGGCACCGCTATTATTGAGTGGTATGTTACCAGGGATAATATTCTTACCTTTATTGTCACCAGTCACAGTCAGCAGCCCATAGTTGTGTCATCCTCTCCTGAAAAGCTGAAAACTTTGGAAGACTGGGATAAAGACTATACCAATGCCTACCGCAACCAAAAAAATCAATGGATAACTAATCTATCCACTCGTCTCGTGGACCTCGCTACAATATTAGATATTGATAACATCATTTCCAAGATTGATGGAATATTTGAGAAAGTTGGGGGTAAATGCGATCGCTTAATTATAGTGCCCCATCGTTTCCTGCATCTGTTTCCCCTCCACGCTTTAGCTTTATCAAAAGGTAATTTACTTATCGACCGCTTTGAAAGAGGGGTAAGTTATGCTCCTAGTAGCCAGTTACTGAAACTAACAAAAGAACAACAGCGCCCCCACTTCAATAACTTATTTGCCATCCAAAACCCCACTAGACCTGAAGCAAAACCATTGCCTGGCTCGAAACTAGAAGTTGATAAAATCCGACAATACTTTGACCCCAACCACAGTATTGTTCTTGCTGAAGCAGACGCAACCGAAGCCAAGCTAAATCAAAATATCAAGCAACTCCGCTCTGCTCACTGTGTCCACTTTTCCTGTCATGGCACGTTCAAATCTCAATCTCCCCTAGAATCAGCCCTACTTTTAGCAGATGCAGACCTAACCTTGTATAAAATCTTTAAACTTGATCTCAGTCAATGTCTTATTGTCATTCTTTCTGCCTGTGAAACTGCGATGACCCTTTCCAGTAACCAAGAATCAAGTAACAAAGACGAAGATACTGGATTACCTAGTGGTTTAGATGAATATATTGGTTTGCCTAGCGGTTTTCTCTATGCAGGTAGCCCTAGCGTTGTCAGCACCCTCTGGAAAGTCGATCCTCTTGCCACTGCTTTGTTAGTGATCAAATTATACAAAAACCTCAAACGACTGCCAACGTTAGAAGATGGGGATGTTTCAACTGCCTTAGTTAACGCCCAATTCTGGTTACGAACACTGAACAGTAAAACCTTGGCAAGAATCCAAAAAAGTCAAAAATTTAAGGGTTTGATGGCTCAAATATTTGAAAACAATAAGCGCGATCGTCGCAAATTCAATGACTTACTATATGCTGCCATTAAGCGCCAACCCTATCCTTTTGCTAACCCCTATTATTGGGCAGCTTCCGTAGCTACAGGCACTTAGGGGTTAGGATTGTAAGATTGGCAGAATTTTTCGATGCCTTCTTGCTCAATATAGATAGCAATTGGAGTAGCCATTAGTCCGGCTACTAGAGGTTTAAATTCCAGTGATCCCGCCAAGAACTCAGCTATTACTCCTATAAGTGCAGGCAAGTAGTTTTCTCTAAATTTTTTATATTTTGGCTGACAGATATGACCATGACACTGCCTAAGGATCTGAGTAAACCAACGCAAGTCACCCTTATCTTCTACTCCTTCAATGCCATTGCGAGTGGCTAGGGATTCAGCAG
>NZ_JAAHIE010000704.1:0-3246 GCF_010671945.1 Moorena sp. SIO4E2 | reverse complement strand
CAAGCGGAAGAGTTGGGAGCACAGAATGCTCTGATGGCAGCGATTACTGCAGTTAGAGACCAAAACTATCAGGCTGAGTGTAATGCGATCGCATCTAGTCAAGACTTCAGTGATAGCCAATATCAAAAGATTAGCAAACGCCTAGTCAAAACACCATCGGAGCGTCGCTCACTACGGAAGTACGATTTAAAGCAGCGTTATGCCATCCCAGTCACACCAGAACTGGTACTCAAAGATGACCAAGGCTGGTATCAGCAGCTAAGGCTACATTATTTTCTTACCCTAGGTCGGCAACATCTGGCAGAACGGGATGCTAAGGTAGCGCGACTATTAATTGAGCAAGGTCAAGGGAGTATCTTTCTACCGGATTTCAATCGTGCTGTGCTCGGAGCGATGATTGGTACTATGAAAGTGTTGGGGATACCAATCCTATTAGAGAATCTCGAACGAGAACTCAGAAATACTGATCAGGACTTGCAGCAGATGGCTGCGATCGCATTAGCAAACCGTTGTGCTATCAAAACCATCATGGGAATCGGACTAGCTAAAAAAGCAACTCCGATTGTTATTATCAGGCGTTTCTTAGATAAAATCGGCTATGGCTTGCAGTGTATTCGTTATCAGAGCCAAGGGAAAAAGCGGTTCAGAGTTTATCAGCTAGTTAGTCCAGAAGATGGTCGCATGGAAGTGTTCCAGAAGTGGTTAGCTAGTGATGGTCAGAGGTTAGGCACTAGTGAAATTTGCTTGGATAATGGTTTATCCCCTAGGTCGGGTAACACTCAGTCAGTGGATTCAGAAAACAGCAATTATGTTCAATTGTGTTTGAATGTTTAGTTTTAATGTTTAGCATTAGTTGGAGAGTTGGTGGAGGTTGGAGGCTATAACCCCCCACCCTCTAACATTTATCCTAAGAAAGTATCACTAGCTGATAGTGAACTTTTTACACAGAAGACCTTAGAGGTTGTCTGAGAAGTCTCATTTGCTACATCCAAGCCCCCTAAATCCCCCGAGCGAGCAATCCCTCGCTCGGGGGACTTTTAGAAGCAAATTGACTCTTTTTCCCCCCAAAGTTGGGGGGCTAGGGGGGCAAAATTCAGTATCAAAAAACTTTTCAGATATCCTCTTAGATCTTCTTCTCGATGTTAATCTTAAAACCAAGCTTATCCTCGATTGCTTTGAGCTCACTAATCGCTGGGAACATATTTTTGATATCGTTTTGCCAGAGAATCAAATCCCTTTCTCCTTCTGTCACTTCTGCTTCACCAAACAGCTCACCTAACCACTCAAATAGACCATCTATACTAATATCTTCCGGTGGAGTTAACCGATTCAATGTCCGCTGCCCAGGGGTTGCCAATGCCATCTTCAGCAAGTCGTAGAGCGTGCCTTCACGGGACAGAAATAAACACAAGAGCATCAATATCTGTATTTGCCGAATTTCATCCCTGTCACCACCTCTATCTTCTCTATATCCTTTAGGATTATGCTTGATCTTGACCATAGTGTCTTCGAGTAGTTTTTTTTAGTAATGTGTTCGAGTCTGCTTTATTGAACTTATCCAAACTTAGCTTTTTTACCATTACTAGTAAATTTTATCATTATAAATTTACTAGTAATGGTAAAGTTTTATGAAATAAGATTTAAGTTTACCAAAGAAGAGTATAACTCCTTGATCTATCGTTCCTAATCATACCATGTGTACAGCATCGGTATAATTATTTACTTTAGCAAAAAATCACAGGAGCATTTCACAGAAAGCATTTTTTATGTAAGCATTCAGCTATTAGCTTTTGAATAAAACAAGTAAGCTGTCGCGCATTTAAACGTAAGCATTCAGCAGTCAGCGGTCAGCCGTGAACTTTTGGCTCACGCTACTTGAGATGCTTATTTTATTCACAAGCACCGATTGCGCTACGGGCACGCTGCGCGAACAGTAGCGTGGCACAGGCTTCTAACGTGGCACAGGCTTCGACCCTTTGACCTAACCCATAAGCTGAATGCTGATAGCTGAATGCTGATAGCTGATAGCTGACGGCTGAATACTTACATTTAAACTTCCTTTGATTAAATCAGAAAAAAAAACTGAAACTCTTTTACATTCTGCCTTCTGCCTTCTGCCTTCTGCCTTCTGCCTTGGTGTTGTAGAATTTAAATGCACAACAGCTTAACCATTGGTTTAATCTCTGTTACGTCAGCTGACGGCACCTCAAGTAGCGTGAGCTTTTAGCTGACGGCTGAACGCGCACGCGTGAGCTAAAAGCTCACGGCTGACGGCTGAATGCTTACTTTTTTCTGATAGTTGAGAACATAGTTTTTCCTGTATCAGTCTGCTGTCAATTTTACATTAGGCTTCAGTAACTTATTCATCCATTTATCAGAAACGTTAAAGCCAAAACTCCACCGGTTCGCTTGGGTTTTATTAACAATACAATGCCAAAGCAACTTGTGTGCTTCGCTTTCGATCTTGAAGAATCTAACCACTTTCGGCTTCTCCTCAATCGTTACTAACTCCTTGGTTTCGGGATTCATGTAGCGGAAAAATGGTTTGCCATCCCCATTGAATTCACACCGATCAAAATCAACCAAATACATCCGCCAACCTGGCTGAGTTTCGTTAGTGTGCCACATCCGATAAGCATTCGGCGGATACCATAAGCTTCCTGAGAACCTAATTTCAGCTCCAAAGAAATCTTCCAGGAGTTCGATTAACTTTACTTTCGTCCTAAAATAATCATCGTAAAAGGAATGGTCAACATACCGATCCAGATTAATTAAGTGGAACTGACTCCAGGCATATTCAGGCTGGGGTGAAACAACACCTAGATCCACGTAGGAGCGCAATGATTCGAGATACCGCTGTTGGAATTCTGGGGCAGTTGGGGAAACATCGGCAAATTGTAAATTTGCTTCCCGAAAACTCTTTTCATACAGCCCTAGATCCACCGTATCTGGCTTGATTTTGAGCTTACCAACCTGCTCAGCAATTTTCTCAAACCCTGGAATTTCGGAAAAATTAAACTCGTAGTGATAAGCGTGGGGGAACCCCTGATCAGAAGCAGACTGAGCGCCATCAATGGCAATCAGAGGTTTGTCACTCTTGGGAACATAAGAAGCATTTGGGTGTGGCTCTTTTGGAAAGACGTTTGGTCAGGTTTAGAGAGGTATCGGAAGAGTAGGAGGAGCAGTAATAGAGCAACGAGCTTGAATTAGTCGTTTCATCAAAGGAAGGCCATCTTTGTACAAAGA
>NZ_JAAHIE010000703.1:0-3258 GCF_010671945.1 Moorena sp. SIO4E2 | reverse complement strand
TATCCCCTATAGGTAAAATCCGATTCCAAGGCATTCTTAGGGGACTTTTTTGATAGGAAGGAAAAAAGCCAAACAGTACTCGTTTAAAATCAAGTTGGGATAATTCTACTCCCTGGTATTCTGGTAACAGACGGAAGTATTCGTCACATAAAAATTCTAAACTAGGACGTTCGGGATTAGCATCTAAGTAGGTAAATAAATAGGTTGTTCTACCATCCCGAGCTGGAAATGCTTCCCAGAAATATTGACATTGATTTTGGATAGGAGTGAACGATACAATCAAATCCCCCATCTCATTTTTAGGATAGCCTTCAGCACAGCTACCAACCACTAAACAAACTCCTTCTGGTTTCTGACCTTGCCTGACTTGCTTAACAATTGGGGAAAAATGTCCCATGGCATCGATCAGTAAGCGAGCTTTAACTTGGGTATCCTCCAACTGGTCAACCTTCAAGCCGATTGAGACGCCATCGGGATGAATGGTTGCTTGTGTAAAGGATGTCTTTTCAAACAGCTTACCGCCAGCAGCTAAAAATTTGGCTTTGAGGGTATCGAGCAGAAAGACTGGGTCAACACCAATGTTGAGTACGTCGTTTACCAAGAAATCAGGACCCTCGAAAAAACTGATCCGAGCTGGGTTATACTCGGATGCGATCGCATTTTCTAATTCCGCCGTTGAGAGTAACTCAAGTTCCAGGAATACCTCTAGTTCTTGGCGAGAGATATTCCACTCTTGGTCTCTACCGCGCAAAACCCCCCGTTCAACTACCGCAACTCGCCAGCCTCGCTGTTGTAGAGCAGCACCAATCAGAATTCCCAAGGTACCGCCACAGATTACTACATCCAAGTCTAGGGTGCCTAATCCCTCTTCGGTTTCTGTAATCACCTCTGGGATCTCAGTTGTGCCATCTCGTAAGGCTTTCCAGACTTTGTCAGCATTGCGCAGGCGTCCGAGAACATCACCAGGTAACTGGGATAGGATTTGTTCGGTTTGACTCATGGATGTTGGTTGCTAGTTAGATGCTAAGACTTTCTCTGTTTTATTGTAAATTTCTGGATCACAAGGCTCAGAGGCTGATGCGATCGCAAAGCAAATCGGCCATCTGATTAGTGCTTAGTTGTCGGGAATCGGGAATCGGTAATTGGGAATCGGGAATCGGGAATCGGAACCCACCCCTAACCCCTCCCAGGAGGGGAACGGGAATCGGGAATCGGAACCCACCCCTAACCCCTCCCAGGAGGGGAACGGGAATCGGGAATCGGAACCCACCCCTAACCCCTCCCAGGAGGGGAACGGGAATCGGGAATCGGGAATCGGGAAAGAGAGGGGAGTGTGGGAGGTGTGGGAAGTGGGGGAAGTAGGGGAAGTGATAAAGCAGTACCCACTAAGGTTAGGACAACTCATTACCTCTAAAACCTTGTTAGAGTCAACTTCTGCCTTCTGCCTTCAGCATAGCTGCCTTGCGCGTAGCGCTATAAAAGTCAGATCATCTGAAAATGCCAGGACTTACCCACTCAGATATGTAAAATATCTGTAATCCTCTTTTACCGACTGCAAATTGGTTCACTCTTCTAAAAAGAGCAAAATTAAAAACAGTACAATCTCTTTAACTGGATTTAACCATGAAAATTGATCATGTTCACTTCTATGTTGAAGATGCTACAGTTTTTTCTGATTGGTTAGTCAAAATTCTTGGCTTTCAACGGGTCGTCAGTGGCAGTAGTGACCATACCTACACAGAAGTTGTCAAAAGTGGCTCAATCACCTTTTTGATCTCTTCACCTCTGACATCAGCAAGTCCTATTGCTGAGTTTTTGCGTCTACATCCTCCTGGGGTGGCTGACATCGCTTTTCTTGTAGAGGACCTGGAAGCGGTGATTGAGAATGCGTCCGCTCAGGGAAACCAAGTGGTACAACCACCCCAGGAACAATTTCAAAGACAGGGACGGCTAAAGTGGAGTCAAATCCCCTCCTGGGGTTCTCTGGTTCATACCCTCGTGGAGCGGGATGGCATCTGTGACCAATCCTTTTTCCCTGCTCAGTTTAACTGGATCACAAAAACTGCTCATGGTAAGCCACCCTCCCTCAGTGGAGAGGGAAACCAAGGCAATAACAATCTTCAGACCATGTTCACCACCATTGATCATGTAGTGCTTAACGTAGCTGCTGGTGAGTTAGAACGGGCAGTAAATTGGTATCAACAAGTGCTGGGATTTTGCCCACAACAAATATTTTCTATTCAGACACAACAGTCTGGTTTATACTCTCAGGTTATGGTTGATCCCACTGGTGAGGTGCAGTTGCCCATCAATGAACCAACTTCTGCTAATTCCCAGATTCAGGAATTTCTAGATGTTAATGGTGGACCAGGCATCCAGCATATTGCTCTTAGAACTACCAATATAGTAGAAGCGATCGCGCAACTCCGTGGTCGAGGTTTGCCGTTTATTGAAGTTCCTTCCAGCTACTACAGCCAGTTGCGGCAAAGACCAGGGGGCTCTAATTTACCTTTACTAACGGCAGAATGGGAAGAAATTGCTACCAGACAAATTTTAGTAGATTGGCAGCAAGAGTTTCCCCAAGCTTTGTTACTTCAAACCTTCACCCAGCCCATTTTTGGCAAGCCTACTTTCTTTTTTGAAATCATTGAGCGCCGCTTTCAGGCAAAGGGCTTTGGAGAAGGGAATTTTCGTGCTTTGTTTGAAGCAGTAGAACGGGAACAGAACAAGCGAGGACGTTTAGGAACCTAAGCTATCAGCTAATGCGCTACGCGCACGCTACGCGAACAGCTCTCAACATATGCTTAAGTTAATAATGATCAAGGTGAATTTCTATACTTGGAGGTATTGACAAAATGCCTTAGCTTTTAATTTGTCACCAATGTCAAGTATCCGGTAGAATTCTCTGTGTAGTGACAAACCTTACTTTTCTAAACCATAAAATTATGGGAAGTAAGAGTAGCAAGGTGTTGTCTAAGTCAAAACTCCGGGCGCGCTCAGTCCTTCAATTTATAGGTTAAAATACAGTAAAATAAGTCGTTTTTAAGGATTTTTTTTAGACTCATGAGTACCTCATATTAAACTCAAAAACCATAAAATTTAATCAAAGTTCATTTGAAAATGTTAACCGAATTACAACAAAAAAAATTAACAACATTATTCAATAATATCGATGCTGATTCAGGTGGAACTCTCAACCAAGATGATTTTCATCTGATTTTGAATAAACTGGCTAGTTCACGAGGGCTAAAACCTAAT
>NZ_JAAHIE010000702.1:0-3260 GCF_010671945.1 Moorena sp. SIO4E2 | reverse complement strand
TCTATTTTTAAGGCTTTTTGAAGTATTGTTTTTTGCTCTTGTGTCAGATAATTTTTTGCTGGCATATTTCCTATTATTGGGTTATTTATTAATTTTTATTATACCAATTTAAATGCCGAACAGCTTAGTTAGTGGTGTAAATGAATTTGTTCAACAGCTAGTTCAACAGCCAGAGCTTATGCTATGCGATGATCTGATCGATTTGGTGTTAGAGCTAGGGGAAGAGATGACCCCAGCTCTGGAAGCAACCAGACAACATCCGATTCGGGATCAGGCAAGTCAACAATCCATAGAATTTGTGACAGCACTGTCTTATGTCCGCCCGGATAAGTATGATCAGGCTATTGGGATGTTAGAGGAGATTCATCAAAATTCAGATAGTCCTATCAATGGTTACATTGCTAGGGCAATAGCTACCTGTTACTTTAAAAAGGAATAATTTGATGATATTCCGTTTTGAGTATGCTAAATTTTTATAAACCCAATCTAAATTGTTGATACAATAAGAAGGTTATGGGTTTAGCTAAAATTTTATAGTAAAAACTAATTATCAAAACCTTAAAGCTATACATGATAGTAATTTGATGTCATCAAAGCTAATAATTTAGCATAACAGGTAGGGAAAAGCCGAATATGATAAAGCGATCGCATTCTACCAAGACAGCGTTGAAATCAATCAGCAGTTAGATTTACAAAATAATGTAGCCAATCAGTGGTCTTGGCTAGCTGATTGTTATCGAGACTGGGGCAACTATCAGCTAGCTCTCGATTGTCAACTCAAAGATTTAGCCATCCGTCAGCAGCTTGATGACCAAACAGGTATAGCATTAGCTTACTATCAGCTTGCTAGAATCTATCAAGATTGGGTTGACACTCCCCGACCTAAAGGCGCGGAGATTCTTGGTTCAATGAGGCAGCTTGCTCAACCAGGCCGGAGCCAGGAAGAGTAGAGGCCGCTTCTCCCCAAGCGTTTGGATCGACGTTCCCGTAGCGTGACCTACGGTCAATCCCAGTTCCGGTGTGCCCCACCGTACTTAAGGCTCGATTCAGAATGTTGATTGCAGCATTATGGTCTCTATCTAACTGGCAACCACATTGACAGATATGGGTTCTAGTTGATAGAGACTTTTTGACTACTTCACTGCAGTTAGAGCAGTTTTGGCTGGTATAAGCAGGATTTACTGCAACAGTTATCTTGCCAAACTTAGTGCCAAAGTGCTCTATCCATTTTCTAAATTGATACCAACCTACATCATTAATAGACTTGGCGAGACAGTGGTTTTTGACCAGATTTTTTACCCTCAAGTCTTCATAGGCGACCAGGTCGTTAGACCGGACTACGCAACGCGCCAGTCTCTTGGCGTGTTCTTCACGTTGCCTGCTTATTTTGAGGTGTGTCTTACCTAGTTTATTAATAGCTTTTTTACGGTTAGCAGAGCCTTTCTTTTTTCGAGAAACCCGGCGTTGATAAAACTTTAGACGCTTTTCGCCTTTCCTGTAAAATCTGGGATTAGGTTCGACATTTCCGTCTGAGTCAGTGTAGAAATATTTGAGTCCTACATCTAAGCCAAGAGTGTGTCCAGTTTTTTCTAGTTCTTCATTATTATTAAGCTGAACGCAGAACTGAACATAGTACCCATCGGCTCGACGGACTATCCTAACCCTCTTGATTTGCTTTTTGTCAAAGTGCCACAAATCCCATGTCCCCTTAAGCTTAAGCTTTCCGATTCCTTTCTTGTCGGTAAAGATGATTGACTTTTTGTCTGGGGACAGTTTCCATCCACACTGCTTATACTCAACCGAACGAGAGTGTTTCTTAAACCGGGGATAGCCTTTCTTTCCGGGAACCTTTTTCTTGCAATTATCAAAGAAGCGAGCGATTGATGACCATGCCCTTTCAGCACTAGCTTGACGGGCAGTAGAGTTCAACTCATTGGCAAACGGAAACTCTTTAGCCAAATATTTGCTATATCTGCTTAGGTCGTATTTATTAACCCCTTTGTTGTCCATCCAATAGCGAAGGCAGCTATTACGGATAAATTTAACCGTTCTGATCGCCTCATCTATTGCTAGATATTGTTTCTGTTTGCCGTATGCCTTGAACTCTATAATAATCATCACGTATCGACCTTCCGCTATTAATTTATTATACAATGAATAGGATAAAACTCCAAAAAAAGCCGCCCTATAAGGACGGGACTTTAGATCCAATTCTTCGGTAACAGCCAACGCCTCCTAGCCAGAAATACTCCAGACACAACCCAAGCCCTCCACTTACTCAGCCAAGGGGAGCAAAGTATTGGTCAAGCCATCGAAATTAGTAAAGCCAACGACTACAAAGCCAACCAAGCCTACAACTATACCGCTCTTGGCTTACTCTATTCAGAACACTTGCGCCGATTACCCTCCAACCACCCTACTCTACCGGAACAGATAGAGCAATTTGAAACCAACTACACCATGGGCTTAAGGTTACTTTCAGAACTTGGAGAAATTGTCGATAGGGCGGAAGAAATTCTAGATATCTCCCGGGCTTACCTAGAGGTAAATGTCTTAGAAAACCTTGACCGAGCGGAAGCATTAGCCATGGAATCTCTACAAATATTCCTAGACTACAACCGTCGGAAACTAGAAGCCTCTGCTCGCCAGCTATTAGGGGAAATTTACTTGCGTCGTGTTGAGGGTAATCAAGGGAATACTAAAGCAAGGGCTTACCAATTTTTTACGGAAAGTTTAGAACTCTACCGGAGTCTAGATATTCAGGGGAAAGTGATAGAATTGGAGCAACAATTAAAGGGAATTTAGAATTTAGAATTTAGAATGGAGAATTTAGAATGGAGAATTTAGAATGGAGAATTTAGAATGGAGAATTTAGAATGGAGAATTTAGAATGGAGAATTTAGAATGGAGAATTTAGAATGGAGAATTGGGAACAGTATAGCGTTTTTTAGCCTAATGAGGTACACAGGATTTTTCCCTGTTCCCTCTTATCTGTTCCCTGTTCCCTGTTCCCTGCTCCCTACTCCCTAACTATGAAGAGAGTTGCAGTATTTGGCAATGCTGGCGCTGGCAAATCGACCCTCAGCAAACGTTTAGCTGAAATAACTGGATTACCCCTGGTACACCTCGATTCCATGCAATATAGACCGGGCGGTGATCAGGTGCCCCATGCCGAGTTTAAAGCCGCCCATGATCACCTCTTGCAACAGGAGCAATGGATCGTTGATGGATTTGGCTCACTCGATACCGTGTGGCAACGG
>NZ_JAAHIE010000701.1:0-3265 GCF_010671945.1 Moorena sp. SIO4E2 | reverse complement strand
TTCCTCAAACAGCTTCCATTCCAAATCACTTAATCCTTCAAAGCGTCCAGCCATCAGCAGATACACTCTTCTCAAACAAGAACAGATTACCATATTTTGGTATTAGTGGGATAGGTTCTATGAATTAATGCAAGGGTCGAATAGTGAAGCATCCTTAACCTGACCGATGTTAGTAACAGGCAAGGGACTCATGGGTACGAAAGAAAGGTACGATTGAATCATCGTTAAAGGTAGGTAGCGAAATAAGGCTTGATACCCTACAGACAAAAGTCAATGGAATAAGGATTATAAGGTTTTGATTCCTTGTAATGATTTCCCACATAATTCCCGGTGAATAGTACCACCCTAAAAGTCCATAGAATGGTTATCAGGAACGAAATAACCCTCATATGTTCTCTCAACAAGGTCGATTGTTGAGTAGGTAGTTAGCCGCAAGTCATATGGGGGCGAGATTGAGTCAAAAGCCAACGCCTAGGGTAATGCCTAGGATATGCTGACGGACTCACGTTATAGGAAAAGGTATGGTTGTAAGTAACAATGAACAAGTCTAAAACCCTGGAAAACCAGACGGTGGAATGGAATAGAGTCAACTGGCGAAAGCTAGAAAAGACCCTATTTAAGTTGCAAAAACGAATATACCGAGCCTCACAACGTGGTGATGTCCGCGTGGTAAGAAAGCTGCAAAAGACTCTGATGAAGTCCTGGACAGCCAAAATGATAGCGGTTAGACGGGTTACCCAGGAGAACAAAGGTAAAAAGACTGCCGGAATAGACGGGGTTAAAGCCTTAACCAATAGGCAACGCCTCGCCTTAGTAGCCAACCTCAAAGTTTCCAAAAAGGCACAACCTACTAGAAGGGTATGGATACCCAAACCTGGACGAATAGAAAAACGCCCTTTAGGTATCCCAACCATGTACGACCGAGCATTACAGGCACTCGCCAAACAGGCATTAGAACCTGAATGGGAAGCAAGATTTGAACCCAACTCCTATGGGTTCAGGCCAGGACGCTCATGTCATGATGCCATAGAAGCAATATTCAATGCTATAAGCAAAAAGCCCAAATGGGTACTAGATGCGGATATTGCCAAATGTTTCGACAAAATCAATCATGATGCACTCCTAACTAAATTAAATACTTATCCATCCATGAGACGTTTAATTAATTCCTGGCTCAAAGCCGGTGTGATGGATAATGGAACATTCTCATCTACGGAAGAGGGTACCCCTCAGGGTGGTGTGATATCTCCACTCTTAGCGAACATAGCCCTTCACGGAATGGAACAGACGATATGGAATTATGCCAATTCCATAAAAGGTAAGAAAAAATACTATAAGAATGGTCTAACCTTAATCAGGTACGCAGACGATTTTGTAATCTTACACCAAGACCAAAAAGTGGTAGAGGAATGTCAAGGAGTAATCAATAAATGGTTGAACGACATGGGTTTGGAATTGAAACCAAGCAAAACACAAATTGCCTACACACTTGATGGATTTGACTTTCTTGGGTTTAATGTTCGTCAATACAAAGTAGGACAAAATCACTCGAAGCAAGGTTTCAAAACCATCATCAAACCATCAAAAAGGAAAGTTCTAGAGCATTATGGACAGCTTGCGAATGTCATAGACCGACACAAAGCTGCACCTCAGGAAGCCTTAATAAGCCGCCTAAAACCTATTATACGCGGATGGTGTAATTACAACAGGTCAGTCTGTAGTAAAGAAACCTTCAGCAAACTAGGTCACATGCTATGGAATAAACTCCAGAGATGGGGATACAGGAGACACCCAAAGAAATCGAAGACCTGGGTAACCAAGAAATACTGGGGAACCAGAGGAGATGACAACTGGATGTTCATGACTGGAAAGGATAACTACCTCCCCAAACACGCCAAAACAGAAATTGTAAGGCATATCAAAGTTCAGGATACCAGAAGTCCCTACGATGGAGACCTAATTTATTGGAGTACCAGAATGAGAGAGCATCCTGAGATGACCACTCAGAAGGGAAGGCTTTTAGAACGGCAAGGAGGGAAATGCGCTCATTGTGGTCTTACCTTCAAGGATGGCGATTTATTGGAAAAGCATCACATAATACCACGCGCTTTAGGAGGAAGTAATCTAGACAAAAATCTGGAACTGCTACACCTCCATTGCCACGATGCCAAGCATGGGTCAAAAGTTAATTCCTCAAAATTAGATGAAAACCCGTTCTAGAGGTACCAATGACAATGGTTCCTATGATGAGGAGCCGTATGATGCGAAAGTGTCACGTACGGTTTTGAAGACGAGTCAGTGAGGTGACTCACTGGCTTAGTTTAATACCAATATCGTTTGGCGACAGTGGGCGTCCCAATTCATATTTGCCCATTATCGTCACAGCTTCTTCAAGAGTTTCAGCTGAACCGTCGTGAAAATATGGTGATGTTAGAGCCACGTTCCGCAAACTGGGAACCTTAAATACATAACGATCACGTTCATTGCCAGTGACATGAAAGCGTCCCAAATCAGCTTTGGTAATACCATTTTTAAAAAGTCGTGTCATACTTAAATTAAACTATACAAACTATAATTAACCATGACTGGAGTAGCTCATCTAAATGTTATTGAATCTCCTGAGAGATTATTAAAGCTGATGAATCAGCAAAAAACTGCCTTGGGATTTGCCAAAGTTCAAAGTTTATATCTTTGGAAGATAGGTGAATCATGAAACCGTCAGACATTTAGCTGTTATTGTTGGTAGAACTGAAAGAACAATTCACCGTTGGTTGGAAATTTATCGCCATTCAGGACTTGAAGAACTACTTAAAGAAAAGCCGAAGACGGGCAGACCGAAAAAATTAAAAATAGAGCAGGTAGCTAAATTACAACAAGAATTAAGAGATCCGGCTGGATTTAAGAGTTATAAAGAAGTTCAACTGTGGATATTTATTTTCTGGGAAATATGGCTAAGCTACAGTACAGTACATCGAATAGTTCATCATGAGTTAAAAGCTAAGTTAAAAGTAGTGAGACCGAGAAATAAAAAACAACTACCCGGAGAAGTAGAAGAGTTTATAGCGACCTTTCCAGAAAAGCTTAAATTACAGGGTAAGCGCAA
Source organism: Moorena sp. SIO4E2 (assembly GCF_010671945.1). NCBI lineage: Bacteria > Bacillati > Cyanobacteriota > Cyanophyceae > Coleofasciculales > Coleofasciculaceae > Moorena > Moorena sp. SIO4E2. The sequence continues at coordinate 162 of NZ_JAAHIE010000701.1, read as the reverse complement.
GAATCAATAAGCTGTAGCTTATTTAGAAAAAACTGGGTTCATTCTCAACTATTAAACTCTATTGAGAATCAAGTTCTACGAGATTATAGGGGTTTCGAGCCACGATCAACCGATATCCAGCCAATGCACATTATGGGCAATTTTTTCTTGCGCTTACCCTGG
>NZ_JAAHIE010000700.1:0-3283 GCF_010671945.1 Moorena sp. SIO4E2 | reverse complement strand
TCGCCTGTCACTATTTACCCTTCAGGTAACTTTTATACAATGATGTCGAGCCTTTATTCGTTACATCTTGTTAAGAGTTTAAGATTTTTTGATGTCTGATTGCAACGGCAGATCAGAACTGGCTTGCTATGGCAAGCCTGTGGATTGGCTCCACGTTGGTGCTGGAAGCCTCTTGGTTGCTTAGCTCCTGCTCAAGACACAGCTCAGCTGTTTACTCCAGCTAATTGGTCTAGCGGTTGGCAGGTAAGTAACATTTCTTATCAAACCTACACTCACAGCTACAGGCTGATAATACCCCAGGCCGATAAGGCGATCGCAATTGTTCCCCCAAGTAAAACTACAGCCCCTGCCTTAGTGAGTACTCCTGCTACCAAGCGCACTGAGGCAGGAGGATAATAGGTTTTGAAACCAATTGGTTGGTATTTGAAGTAACCGATCTGTTGCAGTTGGGTGCGGTAGTCTTCCGCATAACGAGGCATCCGGGCAAAGGGTAGATCGCCTTGAATACGCTGGGGTATGATCCGCCGCCGCTGATAAGGCACGGTGTGATCACCAAAGTTTTCCAGGTACTCGTCGCTATCGAGCAGAGCATCAATAAAGTTTTTTAAGCCCTTAGTAGCCAGGACTATTGACCAGGCTAACTTCTCCCGCTCGCTGTAGACTTCACGCCCCAATACGCGTTGTACACACATCTGGGCAAAACGGTAGTTGTTGTTGGTCTGATAATTCCGCTGCCAAAAAGGTTCAGATGTTGCTAGACCACGAATGAAGTCGCGCACCGTGATTTGACCAAATCTCAGCTGTGATTCTAAAAAGCTTTGGCGGTTGCTTTTGAGAATCTGTTGTTCATTAAAAATTTGACTATAGGCTGCCCTAATCAACTCATCCATTTCCGATGGAGACAGCAGATTAGCTGTACTGTATAGTTTAGGCTGCTCATCTCCGGGCACCTCATATCCAGCCACACGCTGATTTTGGGTTGAGGGAGGATACTCTAGCAAAGGAATTGTCATTAATCACCTCTATGATCGTAAACCTCAGTCACAATCACAGATTAGGGGATTAGGTTCATACAATCCTAACTTTTTTTACGTTTCTTAATTAAAAAACATAATTTGTTATTTTAGCGAAGTATATAAAAGTATGAAGTACTAACTATGAAGTATGAAGTACTAACTATGAATTATGAAGTAAGCTGTCGCCCATTTAAACGACCTTGTCTTGATGCAAAGCGCCAGTGGCGAGGGGCTGCATCAAGACAAGGATTTGAGGTTTATCAAAAAAATCTGTTTCTGGCTACTGTTGCGCTTTTGCTATCACTGCTAGGGGCGAGGCTAAGATCTTGCACCTTCAATTAAAACCTCTAACATTTAGGAGTATCGAGTCAGGAGCTTCGAGTCATTAGAAATGGATTCAAAATCAATTATTTCCCAGTTAATTGGCAATTAATCAGAGTTTTATCATAAGCCGTCAGCCGTGAGCTAAAAGCTCACGCGTGCGCGTTCAGCCGTCAGCCACAAGCCTTTAGCTGAAGGCTTGTGGCTGACGTTTTATCAACAATAAAATTCTGTATTATTCCCATCAATTCTGTAGTCATCAATTTTGTAGTTTTGTCCTGACTTATGACTCGAAGATCCTGACTCCTGACTCCTGAAAAAACTAAGCAATTTCTTACATCGAACTGAGGTGAAGTTATAACATCCTAATAATTCCAGTAGTGCTTAACTTGCCTGTGCGAGCTTTCGCTCTAGGTCAAACAAGAAACCGTGGATGTACTCCTCAGTCCATTCACTGCCATAAAATCTCTGAAACATACCACGAGCTGGGTCTTTTTCAGCACGATAACCCAGATAACGCAGTTGAGCTTCCTTGATGGCTTCCAGATGCTGGGGATCAGTAATTAATTCTGCCTGATCCACAAAATCCAAGTAAGCTGTCAGATAGTCCTTGAAGGCAGCAAACACCCGATTTTCCACTACTTCGGTTTCCTTAGGGCGTGTCCACAGGAAAGCTGGGGAAAAGAACGGTGTTGCTTCCTCAGGGAATTCTCCTCCCCAAGGCAAATGCTGTTGATGGGCCTTGAAAATCGGTAGGATAGGTTCCGTGTAACGAGCTTGATAAGCTGGATCATCCCGGAACAGGGGCTGCATATCCAAGGCAATCAGATGTCCACCAGGTAAGGTCACTAAGTCAGCACCGAAGAAGGGGAGGTCATAGTTGAGGTGGGGGAAGATCACAAAATTGAGTACCTGTAATGCTGTTCCCCCCTGGACATGAGCCGCTCGAATTTGTCTGATTTTGGGTGCAGCAAAGCCATAACTGGTGGTCAGGACATCTTGCTGCTTTTTCCCTTTCCCCACTGTTGCGAATTTGCTTTCAAACCCAGGGGGAATGGGATAAGGCTGTAGATCAAGACGCTCTTTTAGATATGCGATCGCGTAGTCTAGAAACGGCTGATAGAGAGTCATGTTTGGCTTTGACTAACGGCTAAAGGCATGGCATTTTCAAATAAGAACTCATATAAGAACTGCTCTGCCCACTCGGGACCAAAGTAGCTGCTGAACAGACCATGGGCTGGATCTCTGTCCGCACTATACTGGTCGTAGTCTTTCTGTGCTTTAACAATCCGCTGAATATCTTCTGGCTCAGTTAGAGGCTCAGCTTGCTCCACCATTTGCCAATATAAGGCCAAGTAGTCTTTGTAAGCCTCAAAGACTTCCGTTTGCACTGTCTCTAGGGAATCGATTTTGGCAAACAGTAGATACTTAGAGAAGTACTGGTTGGCATCGTAAAACTTCATTTCTAAGTTTTGTGCCAAGTCCTGATAGCGATCGCGAATGGCTCGCATTGGTTCAATGTATTTTTCCTGATATGCTTCATCCCTGAACAATGGCTGAAAGTCTAGAACCACCAGGATCTTCTTTTTGCCAAAGGCTAAGAAGTCAATCCCTAGCAAAGGGAGATCGTAACAGTGACTAGGATACATCACACTGTTAAACACTTGGGATACTGGTCCAACATCCATGTAGGTATAGCGAATCTTCCGCAATTCCGGGCATTGGTAACACCAGCTTTGGATAATTGCCCGATGTTTGGCGCGATCGCTTACCTGGCGTTCTAAGCCTGGGGGAATTGGTTGACTGCTTAAATCAAACCGCTTGAATAGCTCTTTTTCCAGATAGTCCAGGAAAGGCTGATACATTTATATTGCTCGTATACATAGTAAAACCCTTACTGAGCATAGAGGATCGCCATACTTCCTGTCTCATTTCTCCCAGACAAA
>NZ_JAAHIE010000070.1:0-22346 GCF_010671945.1 Moorena sp. SIO4E2 | reverse complement strand
CCCAGAAAAGCTCTTTCAACCGTTAATCCAAAAATGCTGGTGATGTTAGCAATCATTACCGTTTGCATCGTTACCAAGATTGGCGCATCAGAAAACGGAATTGGTGAGGCACCAACCAATGCTGAACCAGTAACATAACCCGTAACATATTTAAACGCTTCACCTGCTTTTAGTTCAATATTTCTAATCTGTTCTCTCAGAAATGCTTTGCGCTGGGCTTCTGGCAGTAAATTTGCCGTCACTTCTACTAAACGCTCTAAACCATGGGCTGTCACCGTATAATCATCATCGATAGATTTTGATTGTGCTAGCACTGGAATAATCTGACTAACCGGTAGATTCTTACCCTCTAGGAAAGCAATAAACTCACTACGTTTTTTCGTTAACGTTTGAGTCAGAACTAAGATAACTGGTACATCTTTTTGTTGGAGGCTCTTTAGCCATTCTTCTTCAATCGGATCCAATCGAGCAGTCTCATGATTAAGGCAATACCACACCACATGAATGTGTTCTTTTGCCTCTAGTTTCCTTTGATCATCAATTAGTTTCGAGATATCTGCCCTTACTCGTTCAATCTGTTGAGTTTTAAGTTCTAGCCCTGGCGTATCGTACACTGTAATCGGGCAACCTGTTTTTGTATAACGACGAATAGTTTGAGTAACAGGATAGCCCACTCCTGTTTCTGCCAGGCGAGAGCGAAAAATTGTGTTTACTAAGGTACTTTTTCCTACACCGGTTTTCCCAATTACTAAAACATTACATTGCTCAATTTTGCTCTGGGCATCTTCATAGGCTTCGCTCATTTTGCCTAACAGTTCATCAAATGAGATGTGCTCTGACATTAGTAGTTTTCTCCTTTAAGCTGTTGTGCATTTAAACTGTATATAGCATTTTCAGTTGAGATGTAACCTGAGAATGTCTTATGTTATTTTACTATAAAACTCTGGAGCTATTGCCCCTACTATTGCATTTTTCGAAATTTCTGAGTTTATAACTCATTTGATAACGCTATATTTTATCGACATACTGTTCGATAAAATTCCTAAGTTCCTTCACATTAAAATCCTTAGCCAATTTATAAATAACTTTAGCAAATGGTACAAATTTAGCATCTAATACTTCCAGCTTTTCCGCTTCTTGGCTGATGTCAAACACATTACCTTTCTTAGACAAGTCATAAAGTTGGAGCAGAATATCAGATGGGGGAGGCACAATGGCATCTAGGTGGATTTGTTCAGCTCCAGCATCTATTATAGTTTCTGGTTTTGGTATGAAGTCTTCATACACCCATTCCAGTTGCAAATGCTGTTTTAATTTTTCCAGTAATTCTGCTACATCCACTGGTTTGGGAATAAAATCATCGCAGCCTGCATGCCAACTCTGTTGCTGGTCTAACTCATAAACACTGGCAGATGAAGCAATAATCAACAGATCTTTCAATTTATCTAATGAGCGCAGACGTCGCATCATTTCCAAGCCATCCATCACCGGCATCACCAAGTCAGTAATAATTAGGTCAGGGTTACATTCTGTGGCTTTTTCCAAACCCTCAACCCCATTAGTGGCCTCCAACAGTTCAAATCCCAGAGGTTGTAACACATTCACAATTACAGAGCGATTCTGCCATTTGTCATCTACTACTAAGATTTTCCGAGCTTTTCCATGACAACCTATAATAGTCTTAGTGGAAGCTTGCTTACTCGCAATCAAAGCTGTAGTAATCGGTAAATCTAAATCTATAGAGAACATGCTACCTTTGCCATAAGTACTCTCAACATTGATAGCACTTCCCATCAACTTGATAATTGTTTGGCTAATCGCTAATCCAAGTCCAGTACCTTGTTCACGATGATCAACATCCCCCACCTGTTCAAAGGGCAAAAATATTTTTTCCAGTTGTTCTGGGGTCATCCCAATGCCAGTATCTTTAATTATAAATCGAAGTCTGACTAGGGGGGATTGGAGAGTAGGAAGTCGTGGGTGTTTACTGATAACCTCTACCTTAAACGTGACTCCGCCATGGTCAGTAAACTTAATGGCATTGCCCAAAAGGTTAATCAGAACTTGTCGCAATCGTTTGGCATCAGCCAGGATACCGTCTGGCAGATGGGATGAGGGTAGATAAATAAAAGCAATCTCTTTTTGCTGGGCTTTAACCCGGCACATTTCTACAACTTCCATCAGAAAGGACGGCAAATGAACTTCTCTGGGAAACAGTTCCATTTTCCGAGCTTCGATTTTGGATAAGTCTAAAATGTCATTAATCAGATGGAGTAGATAGTTGCCACACTGATAAATAAGGTTGATCTGGTCTTTTTGTTGAGCAGTTATCTGTGGATCCCGTTGTAGAATTTGGGCGTAACCCAAAACGCCATTGAGGGGAGTACGCAATTCATGACTCATATTAGCCAGGAATTGACTTTTGGCGTGATTAGCCTGATCAGCCGCTTCTTTAGCTGCTTTGAACTCAGCTGTACGTTCCTCAACCCGGATTTCCAGTAAAGCATTGGCTTTTCGCAGTTGTGCTTCGATTCGCCTACGCCCAGCTAGATAAACTAGACCATAGCTAAATCCAAAACAGGAAACACCAGCAAATAAGAGCCAATAGCGGTACTGATGGATAACTTGACCCAGAGTAACTTTTCCCCAATCTTCGTAGGGACGAACCCGCAGATTCCGTAAGGTTTCGTGACAAGGTTGGTAGTTGGCCGGGATGGTCCAGCCCTGATAACGACCAGCTTTGGCCGCTGGGTGCTCAGAAGGCATGGTCATTAATGCGATCGCAACCTCTTCCGCTAACTCCACGGGGGTATGGGGTAGTGTGGAAAAAGGCCATTCTGGATAAAGTTTAGTACTCAGAGCAAAAGGGAAAGTGTCCTGATATTGAGTTTGCTGATTCAGGATCACAAAGTCATCTCGATTAATTTTGCCCTCCTGTGCCATACGTTCCAGGGTATCAGTGCGGACAGTGCCAGCATCGACAATACCATCACGAACAGCGTAGACCACTGCGTCATGGCTACCACCAAAGTCGAGCGCTGGAAAGTCACGGTAGGGATTAACTCCAGCTTCTAACAGAGTTTCCCATGCCATTTGCCAGCCCCCAAAGGCAATTTCACTGACGGCCATAAAGGTTTTGCCCCGTAAATCCTTTAAATCCTGGATATCATTGCGGTCAGCATGACGCAGGATAACCGCTCCAAATTGGGTGTAAGGCTTGCCTAGGCGTAGATTTTTTAGGGTGGCAATTCGTCTTGCCCCATAAATCCATTCCAACTCTACATACATTCCAGGGTTAGGCAACACAAAGTCCACCTCCTGGTTAGCTACTATTTCTTCGAGGGTGTCAAACTCTAGTGGTACAAGTTGGAAAACATAGCCGGAAATCGTTTCACTGAGATACTCTAGGGTCGGTTGCCATTTTGTTTTGGTATGGTCAACACCCCGAATTGCCATCACTCCTACCTTAATAATCTTTACCTCTGAAGTCGTTATTTGTCCTGTTCCATCTACAGGTTCCTGAGGAGGAAGAATCCCTGGGGCAGCCGATGGTATTAGTGATAATCCCATGCCTAGAATCAGGCTGGATTTAATGAAGAAGTAAAGACGAATCATAATATAGCAGGTAGTGATAAACATGTAGTGATGGCCTAATCAACCCGACAAACATTTATTATAATGATGAACAAAATTCCAAATAGCTCCTAGGTGATTTTCTAATTTTTTGGAAAATGACAACGTTTTCCGTTCCCAGGCGACTAATCCTTTGTCTTAATGTATTATTTAATCTTTCAATATGATTAGTTTTACCCGTTTGTTTTTCTACCGGCTTGTGACGTTGTCTTGATGCAGTCGCGCTTTGCATCAAGACAGCGAATATTTCGAGCCAATAGCCATGACTAAATATGGTGACCAAGGTACCAATGTCAAGGGTTCCGTTGATGAGGAGCCGGGTGAAGGGAAACTTTCACGCCCGGTTTTGTTGGCGTAGCCTCCCTGACGGGATGACGAGTCAGTGAGGCGACTCACTGGCTTAGTTTAATAGTAGAGAGTAGGGAGATAGAGGAGATTTTGATGAAGGGTAATTATCCTGAGATGATATTAGATGCTATTCCTTTTACCCTTGAAAAAATTAGCGCTAGATAAATTCGGGTAAAGTATAGCGCTAATTTCACCTACTCCCTTAATTATCCCAAATACCCCTTAACCCTTGAAAAAATTAGCGCTAGATAAATTCGGGTAAAGTATAGCGCTAATTTCACCTACTCCCTTAATTATCCCAAATATCCCTTAACCCTTGAAAAAATTAGCGCTAGATAAATTCGGGTAAAGTATAGCGCTAATTTAAATCACTAACTTAATTATCCTAACTATCCCTTAACGCTTCAAAAGGTTAGCGCCTTAAAGCCATAAAACTAGCGCTATACTATTAACAGGATTCCATTAGCTTCTCCCTAGGAGCTACTAATGTCTAAAACTTGGTGATATCACACCTAACGCTATCATGCTTAAGCAAATTGCTGATGCCTTTGAGCACCATGATTATCAAACTGCTGCCCGATTAATTAAACAACTTCTCAAGCAAGAGCCCAATAATCCCTGGACACAGCTTTATCTAGGAAGGCTCCAGGAAGTCAGAGGTAAACAAGAAGCAGCTGAAAGAATCTATCGACAGTTACTGAAAGGAACACCTGTTCCTAAAATTATGGCCCAAGCTCGTCAGGGACTAGCACGCTTAGAAGCTACAGCAAAAGAACAGCGCCGACAAGCCTTAGCCCAAGCAACTGCTGACCCTGAAAGTAATCAATTGGGAGTTTTAGTCCTAAAGCCGATCAGCCAACAAGACAAACCAACAGCAGCTCAACACTTAGCTCGCATCCTGGGGATAGACCCCTACACCGCAAGGCTACAGCTACCTACTAGAGGCTGGCGTTTATATCGCACTGGACCTGTGGGAGAACTTAAGTATTATGGGTCGTTACTGCGAGAAGCATCAATAAAATGTTTGTGGGCAAGCTTAGCAGATATCAAAACAATTAACATCTATCAAGTTAAGTATTTTTCTGACAGTAGTGACCAGGAGACCACTGTAGTATGTCAAAACTCTCAGGGACAGTTGGGTTCCTTTAGCTTTAACTGGTCGGAAGTGACCCAACGAGTAGAAGGGCGGTTGCCTTTGTTTGAGAAGGTAGTAGACTTAGATGCGCGACGGAATTTAACTCGTAAAACCCAAACCTTAGACTATGCCCTGGTTTGTGACTTGCATTTACCACAGCGCCACAGTATTCTCAGAGTATGCGATCGCAATTATCAATTTCAGCAAGGAATTGCTCTAACCCTCAAGCCAGTTTCCAGTCAGAACAGCCTATCCCAAGACTCTCATATACACCAAAGCACTACAAGAGTCAACTGGAACAACTTGACTGATTACTTAAACCTTCGGCTGCTTGAAAAGCCAGTATGGTCTGACTTTACCACCTTTGCGCAAACTGCTATAGACTACCCAGATCTGCTAGAAAAATTGGAGTCTCATATCGACTTATTTCGCCTGGTCGAGACTCCTTGGGATCCAGCATTTCAGTTGTATAGTGGACTAGTTTTTTTGACTAATCACTAATCTAGAAACGAGGGTTCTGCATCTGAGCAGCCATGTCGAGGAACTTATTCATGCTAGGACCAGGACGCCGACGAGGCATGATCATTGGTACGTATTTGGTGGCAAAGGTGGTTTCGGGCTGCCCTTTTGCCTTGCTATTGACAACTGCTGCTGCTGAATTGATTGCCGCTACTGGTGTTGGCTCAGGAGCAGCTGCCTTTTTTTTAGCTTCTGCTTCAGCTTGTTTCTTAGCCTTTGCTTCAGCCTTAGCCTTAGCTAGTTCTTCTTTCTTGGCTTGACGAGCAGATTTGGGCTTAGAAGCTTCAGCTGTTGCTACTGCGGTCGTGGTTTCTGCTGTTGCCTGAGCTGGTGCTACTACGGTTGCGGTTTCCGCTGTTGTCTGGGCAATAGCCGGTTCTGGCTTCTGTTCTACCGCCGGTTGCTCAGGGGTGCTAGTTTCGCTTTCGTCTAGCTCCAGGTAGAAGCCTTTGGATTTTTTGCCCTTAAACAAACCTACCATTTACAAATACCTCTCTAAATTAGTTTTAATGGAAGCTATTACCTTCAGTGCGATCGCAACTGGGGCTACAAGCTTGGCCCAGGAGATTTACCAGTAATCGGCAATCAGTAAGCGGTAATCGGTAATTGTGCTGAATTCCTACTCATCACCAATACCCTCAACCATTTACTCAAAACCCGACTCTGTCCTGGCTTAAGTGGATAGCCCCACTGCTGATCTTGGGTGACTAGTCGTTTGATGAAACTTAACCAAACGTTGCATTTGTATAATAATTATGAGTGATTACTTCACTTATTGCAACAATTTAGATATTTTTGTTCATCAAACTTTACATAAAGCTCTTAATAAGTATATTTACTTAGATTTTTGGAGCTAAAGACCACCAGTTAATTTATAAAGATTTACAATTCTCTCAGAATTTTGGGGAAAGCTATGGAAATTCGACGGATTGCTGAAGTTTTGCGCAATGGTCAACCAGATCAGTCTTTGACCATCCAAGGCTGGGTACGCACAAAACGGGAATTAAAGGACTTTGCCTTTATGGAAGTCAACGATGGCTCCTCCATGGCAAATTTACAGGTAGTGCTCAATCCAGACTTGTCGGATTATGAGACTATCCTGAAACGGCTTAATACTGGCTCATCAGTAGAAGTCACTGGTATACTAGTAGAATCTCTTGGCAAGGGACAGCGAATTGAAGTAAAAGCATCCTCGGTGACAGTATATGGGGAAGCAGATGCCAATTATCCCCTACAGAAGAAACGCCACTCCTTTGAGTTTTTGCGCACCATTAGCCATTTGCGATCGCGTACCAATACCCTAGGTGCGGTGTTCCGAGTGCGGAATGCCTGTTCCAATGCCATTCATCAGTTTTTTCAAGAACGAGGTTTCTTGTGGGTTCATACCCCAATTATCACCGCTAGTGATTGTGAAGGAGCAGGGGAGTTGTTCAGTGTCACTAACCTAGACTTAAAGAACATCCCCAAAACCGATAATCAAGCAGTCGATTATACTCAGGACTTTTTTGGACGACCGACTTACCTGACCGTCAGTGGTCAATTAGAAGCAGAAATCATGGCAATGGCATTTCGGGATGTATACACCTTTGGTCCTACATTCCGAGCCGAGAATTCTAATACCTCTCGCCATCTAGCAGAATTTTGGATGGTCGAGCCTGAGATGGCATTCTGCGATTTGAAGGGGGATATGGATTTAGCAGAAGCCTTTCTCAAGCATGTATTTAAGTCAGTTTTGGAAAACTGTCCAGAAGATCTGGAATTTTTCAACAAGCGGATCGATAACAATGTTCTCGCTACTGCTGATAATATTATCAATAATCAGTTTGAGCGGATTACTTATACAGATGCGATCGCATTACTGGAGAAAACGGATCGTAAGTTTGAGTATGGGGTAAATTGGGGTGTAGATTTGCAGTCCGAACACGAACGGTATCTAGCCGAAGAGTTGTTTAAAAAGCCCGTCATTGTCACGGATTATCCAGTAGAGATTAAAGCCTTTTATATGCGCTTAAATGACGACCAAAAGACTGTAGCAGCAATGGATGTGCTTGCGCCTAGGATTGGAGAGATTATCGGTGGTGCTCAGCGGGAAGAACGGCTGGATATATTAGAGAAGCGAATTCAGAATCAGGGCATGAATCCAGAAGATTTATGGTGGTATTTGGATTTGCGACGTTATGGTACAGTGCCCCATGCTGGATTTGGTTTGGGATTTGAGCGATTGGTGCAATTTATGACTGGTATGGGGAATATTCGGGATGTAATTCCGTTTCCCAGAACTCCTTTAAGTGCAGAGTTCTAAAAAATAAAACTATCGTTGGCTATGCCCACAGCCATTGATGGAAATATGGGTAGTGCTAAAGATTTAGTGGTTTGGCTACCGTCTGCTAAAGATAACGGTAGCTAAAATCACGAATTGTGTACCACTACCCAAAACTATATTGACAGAGTACTAGCTAAGTGAAGCATGACTACGGTCATAGGTAGAGCGGAAACTAGGATGGGGTTTACCTTGGATAGTACCCCAGTAGTCAGAATCTAAGCTATCTAGTCCTACTTCGGAAGCAACGCGACCGAGCATAGATTGCTGACGATTTTTGATCATGTGATGGTGATTCATCATCAGAGCCCTAGCTTTTTCTTGAGTAGACATTTTCCTTTCTCCGATTGCTTATATAAGATTTTGATGGGATTCACTTCCCTTACATATACAACTATATCATAGATTCTGTATCAAAAACTACAAAATTACTTTTATTTACAAATCTTAATGAACTAGCAACTATCACCACTGTCCTTCAAAATATCCCAGAGCCACTGCTCTACGCGATCGCCCATGGCCTGATTAGAGTATTTAACTTCGAGGAGGCGACGGCATTGACGGCGGTCAATTTTATCCAAGTTTGCCAAGGCTTCTACCAAGCCTTCCACAGAATCGGGTTCTACCAAAAAGCCATTTTTACCATCTTCGATAATTTCTGCTGATCCACCACGGTCATAGGAAATGACTGGTACTCCACAAGCGAGGGCTTCAATTACCACATTACCAAATGCTTCCACCCAATGAGGCGTCATCAGTAAGGCTCGACACTGGCGCAAGTGTTTTTGGAGTTGATCAGTTGGCAGAAAACCCAGGTATTCTATAGGGGCATTGGGGTAATCCTGGAGAATCTGCTCCCAATAGGGTTTATTTTGTATAAGACCCATAATTTTTAGTGGCATAGCCGTGAAATCGGATGCTGCCACTGCGTCTTCTAAGCCTTTTTCTGGAGAAATTCGACCCACCCAGCCGAGCCAGGGTGAGGGGGAGTCACAAAAGGAATACACAGACAAATCAATGCCATTGCCCAAACAACGACAGCGATTCTTGAAGGCAAATGTTGCCGCTTGAGCCATTGAATGAACCCCGATTGTGCCAGGGAAATTAATGGCAACTTGTTCGATGATCTGATCCATCCCCTCGGTTAATGAGCCCATACTAACTAGGTGAGCAATGGGACGAGTGAAAAAGGGGGTTAGGTAAAACGGTAACCAGTCGTAGGCAAAGTTTACAATCAAGTCATAGTTGGTTTGAACTTGTCGCCCATAGTCCCACATATTAGCCAATACGGAGGATGGGGGGATGATAGTAGGAGTGTCTCTTGTTTGAGTTTGAATACTACTTTCGAGAACACCATCAATTTCTACCAGAGGCATTCCCCAAGCTGTAGATCCTTTAGTTGCCACAATTGTGATCCTGTGACCCCGATTAATCAATTCCGTAGCAATGTTACGTACAGTCAACTCAACGCCACCACCTAACCCTGAACCCAACGGACCAACTGGGGTGGAAATTAATAGCAATTTCAGGGAATTTAATTGGCTCATTAATTTAAAATTAACGTAAGCTATCAGCTATCAGCTATCAGCTATCAGCTATCAGTATTAAGCTATCAGCTATCAGTATTAAGCTTTCAGCTATCAGTATTAAGCTTTCAGCCATTCGCGTAGCGTGGCCAAGGCTGACGGCTGTTCGCGCAGCGTGAGCTTTTAGCTCACGGCTGACGGCTGACCGCTAAGGGCTGAATGCTTACATCAAAACTATAAGTATAAACTTCAAATTAATTAATCAAACGTTAACTTCAAAACGTTGATTTTAAATCTCTTAAAGCACGGTAAGTAAAGCTTATTAAATTTTTATTACCTGTTCCAGATTATAACACGTTAATTAAAGGTTATGAAACTTTTATTACCTGTTCTGAAGTTCCCTAACTAGTCGCTATTATCTTGGTAATGGTTTGACGTATTTTCTGATGAATTTAGGTGATTTTGTGCTGGTGGCAAACTATCCAGATTCGCTGCAGGGCGAATTTTATTAAACTGATCGATTGCCCATTTTGCCGTTTCTCGCACTTCAGAATCCGGGTCATCCGTAGCGTGACGCAACATCTGCAAGACTTGATTTAGTAATTCATAAATTCGCGTTGCATCCCGAATCGCATTTTTCCGGACTTGGGGGTTGTCATCCTGCAAAGAAATGGCTAGGGCTTTGTTAATCGGTTTGAGGGTTTTGGTGCTAATTTGGGATAAGGCTTCCAAAATCAAGCCACGCTGCTTAGAATCAGAATCTAGCATTAAGTCCACTAGGGGCTTTACTGCCCTCGAATCCCCCTTTTGGGCTAATTCCCAGATAGCTTGTTGTCGCTTTTTTGGATCTGGGTCTTCTAATTCTCTGATTAATTCCTCAACAATACTAAATTTAGTCAGGCGAGTGGTCTTTTTGACATGTAAGGAATCAGCTAAAGACTGAGGTTGAGGATTGCTAGGATTGGCGACATCATAACTAACGCTATGGTTATAATCCCTTTGAGGATGGTGGTTTTGAGAGTCAGTTGACACTTGGACTTTGAGGTTATTGACTCTAGGATCTTGTTTAGCTTGGTTTTCTGTGGAGGGCGCTAATTTTGAGTCTACGGGTCGTTTTGGTTTAGTCAGCCACTTGAATAGCAAAAAACCGCCACCAGCCATGATGATGGCTGGGATGATCAACCATGATGACGGGCTCTTTTCCAGAGTCGAAGGCTCCGTAGTAGTCGATTCGGCTGACACTGATTCACCTGACTTTGGAGCTGAACTCGTGCTGGTGGTTGTCGTCTTAGCAGCGTAGGCTTGCTCCAATTCCTTCCTAGTAACAGAATCAACAACACCCAGTTTTCTCAATCCAACGGATTCTTGGAATAAAGCGACTGCTTTCTCTGTATCCTCACCATAAACACCATCTTCAAGCCCATCGTAGAAGTCAAGATGCTTTAGCTTGGCTTGCACAAGAGCCACCTCTTTTCCCCGACTCCCTTTGAGCAGAATTGGTTGGTCAGTTTCTGTGGCAGAAGTGGGAGATTGAGCGATGAGCAACGGGTCAGGGAGGTTGTTGGTTGAAAATGCGTTCGCTTTTTCTAATTTCGCCGCTTGACTGCTTCCCAGCACCCAGCCTAGGCAGTTCAAACAGGTAGCTACAAGTATGATAGACCAATGGCGAGTCATAAAATTCTACAGGACTCGAATGTGAACGCCAATTCTAGCTTACGCACTTAACACACAACGCTAAATCCCATGTGCTTTAGTCGTTCGAGCAACAGAATTTTGGCTCGATTAATCTCAATTGTATCAAATCGGCTTCACTGCTGGGTTTCTGGTAGCTTAGCACTACCTTCTTCAGACTCAGTTGTTGTTTCCACTGCCAGTTTTCCGCTCTGGCTAGCCGCTATTGTTTGCCAGCCTTGCTTTGATCCGAGTTGCTATTTGTTCCCGCTGATTCACTAGATAAACGCTGAGCAATGTCAGGCACACACCAGTCCACTGTAGGGAACTGAGTACCTCAGACAACACTAAATTCCCAAATAGTAGGGCAAATACTGGTGTCAGAAAGGTTAAGCTAGACAGACTAGTGAGATTGCCCTTGGAGGCAAAGTAGAAGAATATACCGTATGCGATCGCACTCCCGAAAACAGTGGAGTAAGCTAATGCAATCCAGCCAACTCCATCAATATTGACCCATTGCTGGGATTCTATCACACTAGAGAGGGCAAATAACGGTAATCCCCCTAGGAGCATGTGCCAACCAACAGCAGCAACTGGGTCTGCATAGCGGCTGATAATGGGAACCATTACGGTGCCTACTGCCATGGAAAGGGATGCTAACAGCATCAGCCACTCCCCATGATCAAACAGCTGTTGCCAGCTTAATTCTATAGCTTGAGCGTTGCCAGTAAAAAGGCTGAGAATCCATTGATCCGGCAAGCCAATCAAGCTGATTCCTACTATACCAAATCCTAATCCTAACCAACCCCAAAGTCCAATCAGTTCACCAAAGAGCAATCCTGATAGCAGGGCAACCACTAGGGGTTGACTATCAATCATCACCGAACCCAAACCCGCGCCAGTGCTAACCAATCCGTGGGCTAGGAAACCCTGAAACATTGCCCCATCGACTAAGGCAAATAAGCTAATCCACAGCCAGGCTAACCCACCTTTCGGCTGGGGACGACCCATCACAGTTGCTGCTCCTAATACTAAAACTCCTGCTGGTACTAACCGCACCCCAGCCATAAACAGAGGGGTTGTGTTAGGGATCACCCCTTTCATGGCTACCATAGCTGTACCCCATAGGAAAAAGGGGGAAATCAGCAGTAGTGAACCTAGTAGTGACCTTGGTGACAGTATGGTGTTGGCTTTTAGTTGCATAATCCTGATTTATAGTGAATAACGAAAATAACCGACACTCAAGCAGCTGTCATATATTTGATTTAGATATTGACTTTAGATATTAACTTGGCTCAGGAGCAGGGGGCTCAGGAGCACAGTAGTGAGTTTTGGAGTTTTTCGAGCTTACTTCAATAACATACAATTTCAATGGGCGACAGCTTAAAGCCGCTTTTCATATTTGGTTAAACACTTGTATAGATTTATTTATTTATTTATTTATTTATTTATTTAAAGCCCCTGAGTAGCTAACCGTTTTATAAAATGATGCAAACTATATATACAAGCTCCAGTAATCACTTAAATCTAGACTAGATACTCACAATCACCTATGCCTTGGCCGTTTAAACGCAAATCTCTCAAACAAATTGCTCGCATTGAAATCACGGGGGCGATCGCTGGTGGTACCCGTAAACGGGTCCTCGAAGCCCTGAAAACTGTTGAAGAGAAGAAATTTCCCGTCTTACTATTACGGATTGACAGTCCTGGTGGTACAGTGGGAGATTCTCAGGAAATCTATAGCGCCTTGGTGCGGTTGCGAGAAAAGGTGAAGATTGTAGCTAGCTTTGGCAATATCTCCGCATCTGGGGGTGTTTACATTGGGATGGGAGCGGAACATATAGTAGCGAACCCTGGTACAATCACTGGAAGTATTGGTGTGATTCTGCGGGGAAACAATATAGAGCGCTTGTTGGATAAAATCGGTGTTTCCTTTAAGGTGATTAAGTCAGGTCCATACAAAGATATATTGGCGTTTGACCGGGAACTGACTGAGCCGGAAAAAACTATTCTTCAAGAGTTGATCGATACCAGTTATCAGCAGTTTGTACAAACTGTTGCCCAGAGTCGCAACCTAGATGTAGATGTAGTAAAAAGTTTTGCTGATGGTAGGATTTTTACTGGTGAGCAAGCACATAACTTGGGGGTGGTTGATCGGCTGGGAACTGAAGAAGATGCCCGTTGCTGGGCAGCGGAATTGGTGGGTCTTGACCCAGAGAAAACCAAGTCTTTCACCATCGAAGAACCCAAACCATTGTTGAGTCGCTTGCTACCGGGTAACCGTATTCGCAATAGATCTCAGATATCTGTTGGTATAGATTGGCTAGAATTTGAACTATCAACTAGCGGTCAGCCCCTATGGTTGTACCGACCATAAGATAACATGGAGATTTGAGATTTCACAAGAGTCTAATATCTCAAATCTCCCAGGGAAATTCGGAGGATCTTACTTTGCACTGGAGAGTTAGAGCAATTCGAGGCGCAACAACTGCCTCAGAAAATACAGTAGCAGCGATTCGAGAAGCAGTGATGGAACTGCTAGATCAACTCGAAGCTCATAATGAAATCGACCATCAAGAAATTATTAGTGCCATTTTCACCACGACCCGTGATTTGGATGCTAAATTTCCAGCTGCGATCGCACGAGAACGTCCCAATTGGGATCATGTTCCTTTACTTGATCTGCAACAGATGCATGTCGAGGGTAGCCTAGAGCGTTGTATCCGATGTTTAATCCACATCAACACTCCTGTTTCTCAACTTGAGATTTATCATCCCTATTTACGTCAGGCCAAAAATTTAAGGCCTGATTGGACTCTAGCTCAAGTCAGCCGTTAGTTGTTAGGTTATTTCTACTAACCACGCGGCTTGCCCTTACCCATTAGCCAGCGCTAAGTTCAAGTTGTCATTATTCATTAGTCAAAATAAAATTGTTAATGGTCAATAGTAAATTAACAATTAACAATTAACAATTAACAGGCATGGGATTTTATTGAGTGAAATGTATCAATGGTCAACCCTCAATGGTCAACCATCAACAAAAACATTTTCAGCTTGATTCCGTTTGTCTATCAGATGATTTGCGGTGGAAACGAATTCCTAAAAAGATGTCGTATACAAAGTTCCAAAAACTCTTTTGGGCCAGAAGTCCTAGAGATTGATCACAACCTTTTTCATCTAAAAGGGGTTTAACAGCACGGTAGGCGGGCTGATACTTGTACCAGGGTATGGTCGGCCACAGGTGATGAATTAGATGATAATTTTGTCCCATAATTAGCAGGTTTATGATGGGACTGGGGTAAATTCTAGCATTTTTCCAGCGATCACGTTCTTTAAATGGACGATGGGGCAAATAGTCAAAGAACAATCCTAGCGCTATACCTACAACTAATGCCGGCACAAACCAATAGTTCATGATGTAGTCTAAAAAGCCGTATTGACAACCAAGATATATGATGATGGCGATGAATAGACGGCTAAAAAACCACTCCCATAGCTCATACTTACGCCACAAACGGCGCTTGAAAAAAAATATTTCGTGATAAAAGAAGCGAACTGCAATTAACCACAGCGGACCACCAGTAGAAACAAAATGATCGGGATCGTTTTCGGGATCGTTAACATTGGCATGATGCTGCATATGAACCCGCGTGAACACTGGGAAGGTAAAACCTAACATCAGGGCGCTACCATGACCCATGAGGGCATTGACGTAACGGTTTTTGTGGGCAACATGGTGAGAGGCATCGTGAATGACTGTTCCTACCATGTGTAAGGCAAGGACATTAATGCTAAAGCAGCAAGCGTTAGGCAAATCCCAAAGCCAGTAACCACCGGTGGAACAGACCACCAAGATGATCGCCGCCACAAACATGAGTAACGTTAAGTTAAACTTATCCGGGGCACCCAGGAACTCCTTGGGCACTGTCAGCGGCTTGATGGCCTCCGACATACTTGTTTTCTCTCCTTTCTACTGTCTTTTGGTAGTATAAGGTAGAATGGCTCAATCATAAAGATTTGTTAAGATTAGAGCTTCATATCATAAACTAGACTCAATGTCAGGAAAATCACTCTCGTCACGAGGGGAGTCACCCTCCGCCACTAGTTTTCATCCCCTTCTGCTTCTGGGACGCACAGGGGTTTTCAATTGTGAAGCTGATAATCTTCTACAGGTTAACCTCTGTTTCGATTAGGCAGGGGTTACCACTCTGGGGAAGCACCACCATCTTTCCTTTGGGGAAACAGTTCTGCCTAACGTTAATCAGAACCGCAAAAGTCCCAAGGCTGATGCTTGATAGACCTACTCACCGGAGCCAGCAGATCAATTGTGCCCCCTATTTAAGCTAGCGATGCAGCTTCGGAACAGGGGAGCCAGTGAGGTCAAAGGGAGGCAGCGCCGACCTGTGGGGGTTTCCACTGGGCTTTCAGCGATGCAGCGCGGTCAAATCAATTACCGTAAGGAGAGGGGAGCCTTGTCTTGATGCAGCCCTTCCCCACTCGCGCTTTGCATTAAGAAAGGTCGTTGGTTAAAAGAAGTAGCTCGATTACTCAAAATAATCCGCTCAATCCTATGGGGGGTTTTCAGAGCTACTTTCAAAGCCAGACAGACTTCCTTTCGACTTGCCACACAGATAAACCTCCTGTGAAGCTCCCTGGTTGAGTTCCGCTTCAATCAGGTTAACCACTACCCCTGCCAACTTCTGAGAGTTGCTTAAATCATCCGTTGGGATCGCCAAATAACGCACATCAAAAGCAGTTTCTAAATGTTTAGTCTGTACTGCCAACAGCTCACCCGTTAGAACCATCCCTGGTAAATAAACAAATAGTGGATAATCACCAATTAAACTATCACGGAGTCAATAAAAACTGATAAATATTAACTTTTGGTATTGTTTATTTTCATAATTAATTATTATAGATATCAACATTTTTTTTGCGTAATTATAACGAATAATTATTCCTATTAAAACCGCCAATTAATTGAAGTATTAGTCAATTTTATTGGGATGATAATATGTGCAAAACCATAGATAAAATAGGTAGTTTAAATTATGGGAATGGCTCAAGTTTTTAGTCAACCATAAGTGAGACACTAACAAGCCCATATTATCCTTGAGGCTTAATACTTGATACTTCATACTTTATCCTTGATCCCCTGTAGTAACCTAGCAATTTAATACCGGCAGGTCTTAGAGGATATCTGAAAAGTTTTTTGATACTGAATTTTGCCCCCCTAGCCCCCCAATTCTGGGGGGAACAAGAATCCATTTGTTGGTAAAAGTCCCCCAAAATTGGGGGATTTAGGGGGCTTGAATGTAGCAAATGAGACTTCTCAGACAACCTCTTAGTAATGGACCACACAATCTATTTCCCTTGATAGTTCCGCTGTTTATCTGTAATCCAATAGCAATGTCGAACTAATACTGCCACACAACGATGAATAACCATCGGATGCCAACCCATTTGTTCAAATCGGGGTTCAGATCGGTCAAACAAACCTAACCATCGCAGCGGTATCACTGAGTGTACGATTTTTTCTTGGGAAGCGATCGCTAATAGGCGCGGCGCTGCCTGTTTAACTGATGTCCACAAAGCTAAGTGGGCAAAGCCTTTATAAAACTTACCTATTGCCAAAGGCTGAGTCAAATTCACCATTGGTTGGGCTCGGACTATAAACACCCCAACCCAATGATTATGTTCGAGAAACGGACTTGCCTGTTGTAAAAACGTCCACAGTATATGTTCTGGTTTTTCTAGAGGGAAACAACCCATCTGCTGGACAACCCACCCGCATCACTGGTACTTGTCCGATGTAATGATCACAAGCAATGGGGATTGGTTGCCCTAAGGCTACCATCAACAACGGGACATCTAGAAAGCCACGATGGTTGCTCACTACTACAACGGCAGATTTATGAGGAATGGGATCCTCATCGATATTGGAACATTTGTCTTCCCATTGCAGCAAGCAGCGCATCATAAAGCTGTAGGGGAAGATGGTCAGACATCAGTTTCAGTCATCAATTTCTAATCTAAATTAACATTTCTTAACATTGTTTTAAAATTCTATCTATTGACAGATGCCTTAAAGTAGAGATAATCAGGTGCAACACAACTAATGGTGATAGACTGCCAGTGACTACAAGTGTGTAGCTTGACACATTAGGCATTAAGCCAGTAGTAGAAAAAGCCTGTTAAATCTAAACTAGACTACTAACTTATGTTAATAATTAATTTTCCTTATAATCAAGTGACAGAAGGTGGCCTTGATTCCATTCCTTCAAGGCAGTGGGATAACTCATCGGCTGCTTATCATTAGTCCTTACTCATGAGTAACATACTAAGGACTAATGACTCCAAACCCCACAACTAAAATACGTGGAATGAGTTACAAGAGAATAAACAATTTTGAGTAACGTAAACTAAAAAGTAGCGACAGATACTTTTTAGAAAAGGTTAAAACTTAAGTAAATCTGATTAGATAAATACTACATAAAGTAACAACTAAAATTAATACTAGTAGGCATACACTACGTTAAAAATCACTTAAATAAGTTAAATCAGTTGGCTGGAGGGCGTTTTTAACACTCATATGATTCATACGAATACTACTAAAAATACATTTGCCATTACAACACCCCTTTACTATGTGAACGACTTACCCCATATCGGCAGTGCCTATACCACCATGGCATCTGATGCAGTAGCTCGTTTTCAACGGTTACGGGGCAAAGACGTACTGTTAATTACTGGCACAGATGAACATGGACAAAAAATTCAGCGGACTGCTGAAACTCAAGGGGTAGATCCTCAAGTACATTGCGACAAGATAGCTGCTGGATTTGATGTCCTCTGGCAAAAGCTCAATATCCAGTATGACCGTTTCAGCCGCACTACCGCTACCCGCCACCAAGCCATTGTCAAAGAATTTTTCATGCGGGTTTGGGATAATGGTGACATTTATCTGAGTCAACAACAAGGCTGGTACTGTGTCTCCTGTGAGGAATTCAAAGAGCAACGGGAACTCCTAGCTGGAAACCGCTGCTCGATTCACCCCAATCAAGAAGCGGAGTGGCGGGATGAGCAAAACTACTTTTTCCGGCTATCTAAATACCAAAAACAGCTAGAAGAACTTTACCAACAGCGACCAGATTTTATCCAACCGGAAAGTCGCCGTAATGAAGTGTTGAGTTTTGTCAGTCAGGGACTACAGGATTTTTCGATTTCGCGATTGAATGTCGATTGGGGCTTCCCAGTACCGGTTGATCCCAGCCACACCATCTATGTCTGGTTTGATGCCTTACTAGGCTACGTCACTGCCCTATTGGATCCCGATAGTGAACCAACCCTTGATAATGCCTTACAAAAATGGTGGCCGATCAATTTACATCTTATCGGTAAGGACATCCTGCGCTTTCATGCTGTATACTGGCCTGCCATGTTAATGTCAGCCTCTCTACCTGTTACAGGTCAAGTATTTGGTCATGGCTTTCTGACCAAAGATGGTCAAAAAATGGGAAAAAGTCTAGGCAATACCCTAGACCCAGTGGAGTTGGTAGATAAATACGGTGCTGATGCAATTCGCTATTATTTTCTAAAAGAGATTGAATTTGGGCGAGACGGGGATTTTAGTGAAACCCGTTTTATCGATATCGTCAATGCCGATTTAGCCAATGACCTAGGTAATTTGCTCAATCGCACCTTGGGAATGGCTAAAAAGTATTGTCAAGGTATTGTTCCAGGTTTAACTGGCTCAGATATTTCACAGGTCAATCCTCTGCTCGAAATTGGCTTAGATCTCGGTTCACAAGTCGCTAGGGCTTATGAATCCCTAGCGTTTAGCCAAGCTTGCCAAAAAATATTTACTCTGATTCGAGCCAGTAACAAATTTCTAGATCAGCAAGCTCCCTGGAGCTTGTATAAACAAGGAAAACAGCAAGAGGTTGAACAAGTGTTATATACAGTTTTAGAGTCAGTGCGCTTAGCTGCCTATCTCTTATCACCGATTATTCCCAGTATTAGTACGGAGATTTACCAACAACTAGGTTTTGCCATCGACTTTAGCCAAAAAGAACACATCTTTTTGGCTGCGCCCTATGTATCCCATGCATCTTGGGGGGTTTTAGCTCAAAACCAGAAGCTAGGAAAACCCAAACCGGTATTTGCACGACTGGAACTCGCCTAATTTGGTTCCGTCTTATTAACCAAAAACTTAATCGGCATCTTACCTTAATGCTGATTAAGTAAAAAGTTTTTTAATTTTTTTTTAACAAAGAGGTATAATAAAAATGCTGAGCCATTATAATCATGACCCAATTTTTACACCTGAACAAGTCCTAGAAAACCGTGGTCGTGTTGCCATCTTTATCGATGGTTCAAACTTATTTTATGCTGCCCTTCAACTAGGGATTGAAATTGACTACACTAAGCTATTGTGTCGTTTGACAGCAGGGTCTAGGCTACTACGCTCTTTCTTTTACACTGGTGTTGATCGTACTAATGAGAAGCAGCAGGGCTTTCTGCTTTGGATGCGTCGTAATGGCTACCGAGTAATTGCCAAAGATTTAGTGCAGCTACCAGATGGCTCAAAAAAAGCGAATCTGGATGTAGAAATTGCTGTTGACATGATGGCACTAGTGGGTTCCTACGACACAGCAGTTCTAGTCAGTGGAGATGGCGATCTTGCCTATGCAGTGGATTCTGTAAGTTATCGGGGAGTTCGGGTTGAGGTGGTCAGCCTACGCTCCATGACCAGTGACAGTCTAATTAATGTAGCCGACCGCTATATTGACCTTGATACCATCCAAGAAAGTATCCAAAAAACACCCAAACAAAACTATACTTACCGTCCGTTGTCTGGGTTCAATGTGATGGATGAACAGCACAAATAGTTTGGTGATTAGTGATTAGTGATTAGTGATTAGTCATTAGGTAAGCATTCAGCTATCAGCTATCAGCTATCAGCTATCAGCTAATGCGCTACTTGAGTTGCTACTTGAGGTGCTTTTGAATGAAAGAGGTAAGCATTCGTTTAATCTCAGTTAAGTCTGCTGACGGCTGACGGCTGTTCGCGCAGCGTGAGCTTTTAGCTCACGGCTGACGGCTGACGGCTGACGGCTGAGAGCTGACGGCTGAATACTTACGTCATTAGTCATTAGTCATTGTCATTGGTGATTATGGTCTGTCTGATGGGGTCGAAACTACGATGTAGGTGTGTGGGCGTTTGTTTCTCATGTCTTGTAGCATTCGGGCAGTAATTAGTGGCTGAAACCCTATAGTTTATGTCCGATGCTTTGCCCTCCTATAGTTGACATACAGACCTTATTCATGGAGTAGGGTAAAACATCTAAAAACTTAAAGCTAAGCAACTACGTCAAGTATAGCTGAGGGGGTAACAGATCGCCTATAATCATTAACTCATCTGGGTTTGGTCAATTCAGTTACAAAACTTATATCCAAATTGAAGGAAATAATCAGGGATTGAGTTCTCAGTCATTGAAAATATTCTGCCGAGCGCTGAGGGGGTGAAAGGTAGGCTATAATCCTTATCTGGTCATGATGCGCGTCAATTCAGTTACCCAACTTATCAACCGGATTTTTCGACCACTTGGACGAAAGAATCAGGGATTGAGTTCTCAGTCATTGAAAATATGCTCATGATTGTCTAGGTATAGTTTGGGATGATAGTGACCTTAAACCTAGAGCTGACAAGGACTTTGGGGGGCTTGTCGCCCCCCAGGAACTATAGAGGTTATAAAAACTTCTAATAACTAGTAATAACTACTATAGCGTTTCCTAGTAAGCAATTTTTATAAAAATTCCTTTTTTAAATCGATACAAGTCTTTATGATTAAGCTTTGTATCGATTATTTTATAGTCATTTATCCTAACCACACGCTCTTAAGCCATATGTTTTTATACTCCAAGAGATGTCTTAAATTTTTTATTTTGATTTTCATGGTTTACTCATTATCTGGCTGTAAGAGTGAGCCGAAGCCATTAAATCAAGTTCAGGAAGACACTAACGTTACTGAAAAAATTGAAGGAAGTCTAGTCTTTAAAAACGTCACTCTAGATCAGTCAGATAAGCAAGGTCGTCCTCTATGGAAAGTTACTGGAGATAAAGCGACTTACTCTCCAGATAGAAAAATCGCTTACATTGAGAAACCCAATGGGGATTTGTATCAAGATGGGAAACTGATCTTACAGGTCTCAGCCCAGAGTGGGGAAATCCTAGAGAATGGTGAGATAGTGTTTCTCAAAGGTCAGGTCACGGCTACAGATCCCCGTAATGGTGCTGTGTTACGAGGTGATGAGTCTGAGTGGAAACCTAAGGAAGATTTGTTAGTTATCCGCAATAACGTTAAAGGTAATCACCCTAAACTACAAGCATCCGCAAAAGAAGGGCGTTACTTAAGTCGCACCCAGAATTTGGAATTAATTGGTCAAGTAGCAGCCATATCGAAAGACCCAAACTTGCAAATGAAAACGGAACGTTTGCTCTGGCAAATCGAACAACAGAAGGTAATTGGTAACAAAAGGATATTTATTGAGCGCTATAAAAATAAGGTAGTAACAGAACGAGTGGAAGCAGACAATTCTGAGGTAAACCTTAAGGCAAATATAGCAACTCTCAAGAAAAATGTGCAGTTGACTTCGGTTGAACCACCGGTCGTGATATCGAGTAATTCAGCAGTTTGGAATTTGAATGATAAAACTGTTGTGTCCGATCAGCCGGTTAGAATTGTTCACCAGCAGGAGAAAGTGATGGTAACAGCTAACAGGGGACGGGTAGATTTGGGCAAGAAAGTAGTTAGATTAACTGGAGGAGTACAAGGGGAGGGAAGCCGTAAGCAATCCAAACTATACGCTAATCAGCTAACTTGGGATATCCCCACCCAACAGATGGAAGCCTCAGGTAATGTAATATATGAACAAGTTTCACCCCAATTTAATACGACTGGTGATAAAGCAGTGGGTAACCTGGAAGCTCAAGATATTTTAGTAACTAGTGGTGTTGGGGAAAGAGTGGTAACAGAAATTATTCCTTGATCTGGTTGAAAGTTGAAAGTTTAAGGTTAAAGGTTGAACGCGAACCCGTGGCCTTTTGGCCAAGGTTGACTATAACGTGACATACTCCCACACGCTCATCGAAGATTACAGTGTGGGCTTCTTACCAACTCCAGCCATCACT
>NZ_JAAHIE010000007.1:0-28616 GCF_010671945.1 Moorena sp. SIO4E2 | reverse complement strand
TATTTTTAAGGCTTTTTGAAGTATTGTTTTTTGCTCTTGTGTCAGATAATTTTTTGCTGGCATATTTCCTATTATTGGGTTATTTATTAATTTTTATTATACCAATTTAAATGCCGAACAGCTTAGTGACAGCTGTAGATGGATTAGATGGCTATAACAAACTAAACAGCCGTTACTTTGATGCCGTAATATCTGATGTGGAAATGCCAAATCTAGACTGATTTTCCCTAACTGCCATAATTCGTCAGCATCAATAGTATAACGAATTACCAATAATTTTGGTAACATCTTTGGCTTCCGATGAACATAATAAAAAAGGGATGGAAGCGGGGGCTAATGCCTATATAACAAAAGGAAAATTTAATCAAGATTTTCTCATCGAAACGTTGCAAATACTTGTGTGATAGTTAATATACAAGGTTAATATTTAAGTTTAAATTGTGAAGCTTTAAGGTTAAATTGGTAATTAAAAATGAAAAATTTAAAATTATTAAATAATCAATGACTATTCGAGTTTTATTAGTTGAAGATTCACCGATTGCTCTAGTAGTACTGAAAAGGATTCTGAATTCATCAGAGCAAATTGAAGTGGTGGGAGAAGCTGGAACTGGTTTAGAAGCTTTGAACTTAATTCCCAAAGTTCAACCAGATGTCATTTGTACAGACCTCCATATGCCCCAGATGAATGGTCTGGAGTTGACATCTGAAGTTATGGCGCTCTATCCTAGACCGATTCTGGTGATTAGTGTTTCGGTGCAGCAAGAGGATACTGATCAGATTTTTCAGCTTTTAGATGCAGGAGCAGTGGATATTTTTCCTAAGCCGTCGGCAGGAATGACAACGGATAATCAGTTGCTCCAGCAGGAGTTGATCAATAAGATTAAAATTCTGTCTGGGGTCAAGGTCAAACAGGTTTTACCAATTGGTGCGATCGCACCAAGGCTGCGGGAGTTGTGCTTATTGAAACTTGAAAATTGAAAATAACACTTCTCTCACCCCTTGCCGATTCAATATAGTTGACTTTAAATAATTTCAATCTCATCCAGGCTCGCGATCGCTAGATCAGCTCCCTCTAAATGGGAAGCTTCTGGCTTGCCCCAGCAAATACCAATGCAACCCGCTGCACCAGCACGCTTTGCCATCTCAATATCACCGGCTGAATCTCCTACCATTAGGGCGGAAGCAGGTTTTACCTCTAAAGATTGGCACCCTTGTAGGAACAACCTGGGATCAGGCTTACTGATTTCAGAATCCACACCCTGCTGTAATTGGATATAGGGGTCTAGCTGGTGTCGATGGACAAAGGCTTGTACGCCAGCCGTAGAGTCTGCCGATAGAATACCCAGCTTTAAACCAGCTTCCGAGAGGAATTTAAGGACTTCGAGGCTACCGGCAAACATTGGGGAAGTTCCAGCCGCATTTTGCAAGTACTTCTCGGCTTCAACAAAGGCACTCCCAGCGATTTCCAATGACTCTAGCCAACCCCGACCAGTCTCAGCAATATAAGCCGCAGCAGCAATTTCATTTTCCCGACGACTACCCACTGCCATTAACCCGGTAGGGTCAAGGGTGTCATCTTGGACACCAAAGGCCATCAGGAGGGGTTCTCCAATACCAGGAATTTGGGCATCGATTAAACGCGATCGCTTATAGGCTAGTTCTCTTAAATAAACTTGTGAATCCTCTAAGGTACCGTCTTTATCAAATATGACTGCTTCAATATTGGGGAAAGTCACCTTCCCACAACGAATGGTTACCAAGGGTTTATGCCGCTGTTTATTGTAATCAACTTCATTCTACTAGCTAGTTGATCAAGATTCGCACCTGCCAAGTTCTTTGCTCTTGTTCCGGAACACAGCCATAAACACAAATTAGCCATTAGCCTCAGCTAACGGCTAATTCTTGTTACCGCACCTGGTTGTTACTCGTCGATGGCAGCTGCTACAAACTCTCCCTCTGGCACTGGGTCTTCTTGAGGCTCTTGGGACTCTTGGGGCTCTTGGATCTGTTGAGGCTCTTGAGGCTCTTGAGGCTCTTGAACCTGTTGAGGCTCTTGAGGCTCTTGGGGCTCTTGAACCTGTTGAGGCTCTTGAGGCTCTTGGGGCTCTTGGACTTGTTGAGGCTCTTGGGGCTCTTGGGACTCTTGGGGCTCTTGGGTTTCAACCGCTTCTGGAGTCATACTTTCTGGAGTTATACCTTGCTTTTGTGCTAGCATCTTCTCCCGGTACTTCTGAGCCATTTCTTCTGCCTTCTCGAATACCACTTCCCGGTTGTTAATCATATCTCCCGGTTCTGGCTCTAACTGCTTTGTTGACAGAGAAATCCGACCTCGGTCAGCATCCAAGTCAATGATCATCACTTTCAGTTCATCATTGACATTAAACACACTATGAGGCGTATCGATATGATCATGGGAAATTTCGGAAATGTGCAGCAATCCGCTGACCCCGCCAATATCAATGAATGCACCGTAAGGTTTGATTCCTCGTACTGAGCCAATCACCACCTCTCCGACTTCTAGGCGGTTCATCTTGCGCTCAACTAGCGCACGACGGTGGGATAGTACCAGACGATTACGGTCTTCATCTACCTCCAGAAATTTTAGGGGCAGTTCTTGGGCCACCAAATCTTCCTTGGCTGCCCGAGTGCTAATATGAGAACCAGGAATAAAACCGCGCAACCCTTCAATACGTACCAACGCTCCACCACGGTTAGTGGCGAATACCAGAGAACGCACCGTAGCATCCTCTGCTTGTAGTTGGCGCACTCGCTCCCAGGCTCGCATATACTCAATGCGACGGATAGAGAGAGTCAACTGTCCATCTTCATTTTCATCGGTCAGGATGAAAAATTCCCGTGTTTCGTTGGATTGTAAAACCTCATCAGGATTATCAACTCGATTTATTGACATTTCCTGAATCGGAATATAGGCGGCGGTTTTCGCACCAATGTCAATCAGAGCGCCCCTCGGCTCTAGACTGAATACCGTACCCGGAACTATATCCCCTGGGCTAAAATGATAATCATACTTATCCAGAAGGGCAGCAAAATCTTCGTGAGTGAATCCTATATCTGTAGTTTTTGTTTTCTGACTGAGCATGTGCGTTGTTTGTCCTAGTTTGATTTGGTTTTAATGACTATGCCTCCTGTTGATGTACAAGCACGTCAGCATTGTGCTGCTTACACCGACATTGCGTTGTCCTACTTGTGACATCTCCCACACCTGTTGGGGATCGGGGGTAGGTGTGGGCTTCTCGCCAACCCCAGCTATCGCCATTTCCTTACGAAAACCGATCCGCATTCGGGTACTCGACAAGCTTTACTATTGACGGGATGCCCCACCGCCAAGTTTCTGATTTTATCTGATTTTAATTGCTCTATTCCAATCAGGCTTTTGGTCCACTGTCAATAACCAAGGGCATTTTCGGCTTTGGTTATCAAATAGACATAAATTCACCCCAATTTATGTCCATTATAATTTATTAGACAAAACCTGAACTGAGCTTTCCGTCGAAAAATACCCCACTCCCTTCGCCCAAAGGACGACGCTTGCGCGTTTGGTAGAGGCTAGTGGGCTAATCTCGAACTGATCAGCTCATTTAATAAGATTTAATTAAGACCAGACATCCTATTATAACCTAATCGAGATTTTGTTATTAGTATCTTTACCGAACTTTCCAGGCTATTGTGGTATGTCCTATATCCCCCCATGGGGGATGTTAGCCTAATAAATGCCAGGGGTACATTCTGCACCCAAGACAAAGCAGGGATACCCCAGGAATAGACGTTTAGCCAGTAGGAATACCAAGTGGTTGCCACTCCAGAAAAATCTCAATCAGTAAAACCTTCCCCAACCCATGGTCACGAACGAGTTGCGGTTTTACTCATGGGTTATGGAGAAGTCGAAAGCTACGAAGACTTCGCCAACTACAACGAACAAGCCTTAAACTTGCTTACCGCCAAATTTGCCCCAGTCCCCAACTGGATCTATCCACCCTTAGCCAAAATTTTGGCAATGTTTGACTTCCACGAGTGGGGGCACCAGCATGACAACTTTATTTCACCCCACAACAATATTTTTGAACAGCAACGGGCAGGTATTGAAAAACACCTGCAAGCTAAATGGGGCGATCAGGTCAAGGTATTCAAAGCCTTTAACTTCTGCGCTCCCTTTCTGCCAGAACAAGTCCTCTGTGAAATTAAGGAGCAAGGGTTCCAAAAACTGCTGATCTATCCCCTGCTAGTGGTGGATTCCATCTTTACTAGCGGCATTGCGGTGGAACAGGTCAATAAAGCCCTAGGGAAATTAGAGGATGGAGATCAACACTGGGTTCAGGGATTGCGTTACATCCCGTCTTTCTATAACGAACCAGAGTACATTAATCTAACTGCTCGATTGGTGGAAGAGAAAATTACTACCGATTTAGCTCAAGCCTATCTCCCCTCCCAAATTGGCATTGTCCTGATGAACCATGGCTGTCCCCACGAAGCTAAAGGATTTGTGTCTGGGATTGACGAAAGTCAGGCATTGTATGAGGCAGTAAGGGAAAAGTTGATGTATAAGTATCCCCTAATCTCTGTGGGCTGGCTTAACCACCAAACTCCCTTAATTAAGTGGACTCAGCCTCACGCGGAGTTAGCAGCCCAGAACCTGATTAACTTAGGGGCTAAGGCGATTGTGTTTATGCCTATTGGCTTTGCCACAGAGAATCACGAAACCCTCTTAGATGTGCATCACATTGTCCACGGTCTAAAACGTCGTAACTCAGAGGTTACCTACCTAGAGATGCCCTGTGTTAATGATCATCCAGAATTCTTAGAGATGGCAGCGGAGTGGGCTAATCCTCAAATTGAGGTACTTGTATCAGAAAATGCTCTATCTATCAATCCCCAGTTGGCAGCTGTGCAGGCATCACAGCACCATCATCACCATCACCACTGATTCACCAGAGCATTTTATTAGGTTGCTTGATACATAGCACCTTCTTGCACCTCCTCCGTTCTCCTCCCGCTGTTCTCCCTCTTCTCCTGTTCTAGGAAAGATGTCACAGAATAGAACTGTAGGCTGGGAATCAATGAAACTTCTCCAATCATAGGAAAGCCTAGTTGATCCCAGCCCCATCAAGTGCCGAGTGACAGGATAACAGGATAACAGGATAACAGGATAACAATTATGGATAATAACGACTGGCTCAAGCAGTTATTGTTGGTTGGGGTTGGCACAACCTCAATGGTTGCCGAAAAACTGCGAGAGGTAAGTGATGAATGGGTCAAAGATGGTAAAATAAACTCCGACCAAGCCACCGCTTTTGTGGATGATCTGATGAATCAGATCAAGTCAGAGCAGGGTAACTTTGAGAGCAACATGGAACGGCAGTTGCGCAATATGTTGCAGGATTTAGGGGTTCCTCGCCAATCAGAAATGGATGAATTGCGAGGTCGTATTGACCGTCTGGAGCGTCAGGTGCGGGATTTAGAAAATAAGCTCTGGCGTTGATAATCAATTAGGAGGACAGACTTTGAAACAAATTCTGATCAGCATAGGCGTTATAGTAGCCTTTGGGTTGCTTTTGGTTGTGGCTCAAGTAGGTATGGGTAAAAAATCTACCACTGCTGGAGAAATTACCAACACTCAGCCGGAAGTAGTGACAACAGCTAACAGTGCTAACCCAGATGTTAATGATAAACGAGATATAGCTATGGATTCTAGTTCAGAAAGCGAAACCAATACTGAGGCTGAGACGGTTACAACACCGTCGGGCTTGAAGTACATCGACGTGGTTGAGGGTGAGGGAGCAATGCCTGAGAAGGGACAGACGGTAGTGGTTCACTACACTGGTACCCTGGAGGATGGTAGTAAGTTTGATAGTTCTCGCGATCGCAATCGTCCTTTTTCCTTCAAAATCGGTGTAGGACAGGTTATTAAAGGCTGGGATGAAGGGGTTGGTTCTATGAAGGTTGGTGGTCGTCGTGAGCTGATCATTCCCCCAGAATTAGGTTATGGTACCCGTGGTGCCGGTGGGGTGATTCCGCCTAATGCTACGCTGAATTTTGATGTGGAATTGTTGAAAATTAACTAGTAAATTAGCAATAAATTAGCTAATTCAGCGATGAACTGAATACTTGCTCCCAGTTGGTGAATTCTCGCTGATTGGGAGTTTTAGTAAACAGAATAACACTAGAAATAGCATCGCCTTTTTGTTACAAAATATTAATAAAACCTGGGTACAAAACTAAAGTTCAGAACTCAATCATTCGATTAAATAGTATTTGATTAAATCTATGTCCTGTAAATAACGTTAGATAAAATAAAGTTAATTTTTGACCTATAATAATTCCAAAATAACCCTCAGTGTAAGCATTCAGCCGTGAGCTTTGGCTCACGCTACGCGAACAGCGGTCAGCAGTCAGCTTTTCATAACTCAGATTAAACTTTTGCTTACTTGTTTGATTCAAAAGTTCCGTAGCTTCCTAATCGCCCATAAGCACATCAAGTAGCACCTCAATTAGCGCATTAGCTGATGGCTGATGGCTGATAGCTGAATGCTTACGCCTCAGTTGTGGTAGGTTACACTCTTTGATTTGCCATATTCAGGAACTTGGTTAACCCAGGTTTAAAGATAAGTTTCACCGTTCCTGTCGGACCATTACGATTTTTAACAATGATGACTTCTGCCGTATCTCCATCGGGTGAATCTGGATTATAATAGGAATCTCTATAAAGCATCATGATTAAATCCGAGTCCTGCTCAATGGAACCCGATTCTCTCAAATCCGACATCATTGGTCGTTTGTTGGTGCGAGACTCCACAGCTCGACTTAACTGAGACAGAGCAACCACTGGGACTTTCAGTTCCCGAGCTAATCCTTTGAGAGAGCGAGTAATCCGAGACAACTCCTGAACTCGATTTTCACTACCACTGCCTTCCATTAACTGTAAGTAATCGATTAAAATTAATCCCAACTGGCTCCCTTGGGCTGCTTGAAGACGACGAGCATGCGATCGCATTTGCATCACAGTCTGGTTAGCGGTATCATCAATATAAATAGGCAACTCTGATAACACACCGATTGCTTCGCTCAAGGGTGCCCACTGATTTTGAGCAATGCGCCCAGCTCTCAAAAAGTTACTGTCAATTTTCGCTTCACTAGCTAACAACCGCTGCACTAGTTGTTCTCTTGACATTTCCAAGCTAAAAATCGCCACTGGCATTTTTTCAGCTACGTTACGAGCAATTCCTAACGCTAAGCTAGTTTTTCCCATGGATGGTCTACCAGCAATGATAATTAAGTCAGACGGACTTAACCCCCCAATTTGGGCATCCAAATCATAGAAGTCTGATGGAATACCAGGCAAATCAATACCCTGATTCCGATTTTCTATATCTTGGAAGGTCTGGACTAGGGTTTCAGAAATCGCGATTAGACCTTGCTGAGGACGCAATTGGGTGAGGCTGAAAATTTTCTGTTCCGCTTGGTCAAGGACTGTTTCCAATTCCAAGGATGTCTCATAACCCAACTTAAAAATCTCGTTACCGGCTTCGATTAGCTGACGGCGCAGATACTTGTCCATCACTAACTTAGCGAACCTGTCAATATTGACCGCTGAAACCGTTTGTTCAACTAGCTGAGCTAACTTAGCTTGACCCCCAACTTTCTCTAATAAGTCATTGTCATAAAGCCAGGTAGTAACACTCATCAAATCCGTCGGTTTACCCTGGCTATAAAGTAATAAAGCAGCTTCGTAAATGGTTTGGTTAATCCGGACGTAGAAAGCTTTTGAATTCAGGAAATCAGCAATTCGACCCATGGCTTCCGGGTCTAATAAAATGCCTCCGATAATAGACTCTTCGGCATCAATATTTTGGGGTGGTATAGAGTTCCCAAACGCTGAAAAATCTTGTTTTTGAGTCAT
Source organism: Moorena sp. SIO4E2 (assembly GCF_010671945.1). Lineage (NCBI taxonomy): Bacteria > Bacillati > Cyanobacteriota > Cyanophyceae > Coleofasciculales > Coleofasciculaceae > Moorena > Moorena sp. SIO4E2. Next base: position 20,701 of record NZ_JAAHIE010000007.1, on the reverse strand, counting down.
AGAAGTCTCATTTGCTACATCCAAGCCCCCTAAATCCCCCAATTTTGGGGGACTTCTACCAGCAAATTGATTCTTGTTCCCCCCAGAATTGGGGGGCTAGGGGGGCAAAATTCAGTATCAAAAAACTTGGGAGATATCCTCTAACAATCAGCTGTTTCCATTAATTCATCCCTTTAACTAATCAGCATCCTTCCATCCTTCAATGGTTGCCACCAAAATGTTAACTAGTGGATGGTCGATGGCTTCCTTAAATGCCTCAGTTCCGCCTGATTTTAGGGCACCAACTACCCGTGATTTTAGCGTTGGGTTATTTTCAATACGGTCAGCAACTTCCATTACTACAGTCATCTTTTCGGCAGTGGTTGTAGTTGGGTAGGCTTGTGATAGTTGTTCCAGGAGTTGCTGTATTTCTGCGGCTGCTTCTGTTAAGGTTTGCTTTTTCTGAGATTGATAAATATTTTGATTACCGGTGAACGTACCAGAGTTGTCTCCTGTTAAGCTACCTACAGCACCAAAGTTATTACCGCTAATTTCTACTTTTTTGGAGGGATTTGCTTCAGACATAGACTTGCTCTCAGCATTAGCTACACTTTTAATATATATCAAGGGTTTGCCTCTGGCTGTAAAAATCCAAGTAATTATTATGCCAAAAGTAAAAACTAAAGGTTGAGGAAGTGAATCAAATTTTGAAAATGGTTCAAAAAATATTCGGAAATTATGAAAAGGTGGTGAGATGTAAGAAAACCTTATGTCTCTTTCTAGATTATTGACAGACCAGGTGATTGTTTGACTATTATCGTATGGTTCGCCATATTCAATATTTATGCTGTCTTTTGCTTTAAGAAATGACCCTACGGGAAAATCAACTAATTCTATTAGTGATTTTGGGCAAATACCCAGGCAAATTACTTCTACATCTTCTTCTTTAGGAAAGTTTTGTTGAGTTATTGTTTCATTTAAGTCTTCATGAAAACTTGAGTTCAAACCAAAGCCAAAGAATGAAATATATACTTCCTTTACCCCCCAACCTTTATTGTCGCTTTCGATTTTTCTATTTAATAGAAGTTCTTTGTTGTTTTTTCCTATCATTAATCTCCCAGTTATATTTGTTTCATGATATCCTTTTATCTCTTGTATTGATGAGTTTATTATTTGTTGTTGTAATTCTTCAGGATTTGTACATTTAACAATTTTAGATGTATAATTTATACCGTTGTTTTTAAAGTGTGTTGAACTTCTATTGGGGAATTTTTTAGAAACCGAGATGCACCCATTATTATCCTGGTTAAATATGTCTGTATCAGGTTGTTCGTGAGGCATAAATTCTCGCAATTATTCTTCTATTTCAAAAATATTTAATTCATTTTTATTTTTTGGATTAACTGTTAATTTATAATAAAATATATTACTTCTATCATGATAAAATAATATATTTATAATATTCAGAAATTCAAACCATATCTTATTTACGGAAGTCTTATTTACGGAAGATGGACGGTCGTCAACTATGTCGGATTGTAAAATAAGATAAATAATAGAGTTCTTACTTTTTGAGTAACTTAATAACACATTTATTAACAATAATAATGGAATTATTTTTATTAAATTTATTGCATATTTACTACTATAGGGTAAATATCTTATAACATGTTTAGATAAATAAGCTAAAAAAAAACCTAAACCTAACACACCAGCGGTCAAATAGTTAATAAAGAGTGTTCCTAGCACTATATATATAACTAACAAGTAAAATAATATAATCAAAACCGCTCTGGCTTTAACAATAAATTTAATTTTTAACATCTTCATTGCTTTTTATCCCTTGGCTTGTATTATTATGTTACGCAAAACCTGAGGGCATGGGCTGTGGGAAAATAGAGGGTACTTCGGCGTTACCCCAACCTTTACAGTCAGGGCAAGGGTTTCAAGCCTTGTCCAGCCTTTGACCTAATTCTCTTACCCTGACTAGATTACAGACGATTTTAGGGGAAGTTCCCCACAGGAATATCCCCTCATAAACAGCGATCCAGTCCCTACTCCCTATCTCCCTACTCCCTACTCCCTACTCCCTACTCCCTTTTCCCTTAGCGATAGATAGTATGAAAAAAAATACCAACAGAGGAAAACTATGGCAACAGGGATGCTCGTTAACGGACAATGGACTAACGAAGTCTATCAGCAAGACCCCCAAGGGCGATTCATGCGTAATCCCACCAAATTCCGTAATTGGATTCGTGCTGATGGCTCCACAGACTATAAACCAGCCTCTGGACGCTACCATCTCTATGTTTCCTATGCTTGTCCCTGGGCGCACCGCACTCTGATTATGCGAACCTTAAAGGGATTGGAGGAAGCGATTACCCTGTCTATTGTTGACCCATTGATGGATAAAGATGGATGGGAATTTTCCGATGGGCCTGGTTGTATCCCTGATACAGTAAATGGTGCTCGCTATCTGCGGGAAGTTTATATAAAAGCTGACCCTAACTGTACCGGACGGGTAACGGTTCCAGTACTTTGGGATAAGGAAACTGGCACGATTGTTAATAATGAATCCCGTGAAATTATTCGGATGTTTGACATAGAGTTCGACGGGATTGCTCAGTCGGATATCAGCTTTTATCCGGAGAATTTACGAGAAGAGATTGATAAAACCATTGATGCCATTTACCAACCTATTAATAATGGTGTTTATCGAGCAGGATTCGCTACTACTCAGCAAGCTTATGAAGAAGGAGTAACTGACCTCTTTGATGCCCTTGACTATTGGGAAGGGGTGTTAGGTAAACAGCGTTATCTCTGTGGCGATCGCATTACAGAAGCCGATTGGTGTATGTTTACCACTCTGCTACGCTTTGATTCAGTTTACTATTTCCATTTCAAATGTAATTGGCAACGAATTCTGGATTATCCCAATTTGTGGAATTATCTCAAAGACCTTTATCATCAGCCAGGGGTAAAGGAAACCTGTAATATTGACCACATTAAGCAGCATTATTATAGGAGTCATCCCTTTATTAATCCCTCTGGTATTGTTCCAAAAGGACCACAAATTAGTTTTAGTGATTAAGGCTATCAGCCATAAGCTATCAGCCATAAGCTATCAGCTATCAGCTATTAGCGATCAGTTATCAGCTATCAGTTATCAGCTATCAGCCATCAGCTATCAGCTATTGGCTATCAGCTATCAGCCATCAGCTATCAGCTATCAGCTATCAGTTATCAGCCAAAGGTCTGTGGCCAAGCTACACTGAACACCTTTTGAATAAAATAAGCTGACGGCTGACGGCTGACGGCTGACGGCTGACGGCTGACCGCTGACGGCTGACGGCTGACCGCTGACCACTGACCACTGACCACTGACCGCTGACCGCTGATAGCTTACGTGTTAACTTATTCTTGATTCAAAAATGGAGACTTAGATTTGATTTTAAATACGGAATCTGAAAACTCACCAATAGAATCAGGGACAGATACAATTTCCGGTTCGGTGCGTTTTCCAAACATCAAGGTAGCCTTACTAGTCGAGGGAGAGAAAAGAATCTGTGTGATTTTGCTATAATCCCACCGTTTCTGATCATAGAGAGCAAGCACTTTCGTAAGATTATCTAAGGTCATCTCCTCCTTATTCTCGAACATAAACTCAACAGGACGATTAAAGACTTTGTCCAAAAACTTGCCGTAAAACTCATCAATATAGAGGTTTCGAGTTTGTGTCATCATCAGTACCTTACGCAATTCCTGACTTAACTCATAGGCTCCGTCTTTGGTGCAAATCACCTGCTCATTGATAGCAACCGATTTCCGAGACCGATTTTTGCGACAGGGATTATTGTTAGAAGACTGTACCACTCGTCCAGAGTTGAGGTCGTCCCCAAGTTGATCAAACTCATCAACCACTCCGCGTGTGCCTTGGATTATACGCCTGCCTTCACGAATGGTATTGGTTACTTCTTGGACATCTCGACGGATTTGGCGGAGCTCATCGAATAATCCAGCAATCTTGAAGGTGCGAACATTGCTATTGTCATGCTTCCCAGGTACTATTCCGGCTGTTGCGGGAAGCACTTGCCACATCACGGACGCTGACAACAGGTAAGCTGAACCTTGGAAAATGAATTTGTGAACCATGACTATGGAATCCTGACTTAAAGTGGTCCACTATCTTTTTCTTTTAGCAAAATGAAAATCCGGAAACTTATCAACAATTTTTCCGGATCTGGTTAACTTCCCCTTGTATAGCAGAAGTCAGAAGTCAGAAGTCAGAAGTCAAACTCTTGCGCTTCTTGATGCAGTCGCTCATGGGGGAAACCCCCAAGACCGCTTAGGTGCTTTTTCCGTTGGCGAATTAAATTCGCCACGGGTCGCACCTCTGCATCGCTTACAAAGGGTGTGAGACTTTTGTCATGTCCTAACTGCCCTGGCGACTGCTATATGATCTTCTCCGGTTGAATAGCTACACTTTCCACCCGACACCCGACACCCGACTCCTGACTCCCAATTCTAAATTCTAAATTCTAAATTCTAAATTCTAAATTCTAAATTCTAAATTCTAAATTCTTAATTCCCTACTCCCTACTCCCTCTCTCCTCGATTTCCCGTCGATAGCGAGGACGTGCTGGTATCCCCCAGCATACTTGCTGCTCTGGGATATTACTAAACACAGTGCTGCGAGCACCAATAACCGCATTGGCTCCAATTTGGACACCGGGGGCAACAAAGCAATCGGCGGCAATCCAGGCTCCATTACCAACACTAATCTCAGATGTGATTAAACCAAAGGCTGGGTCTTTCATATCGTGGCTACCAGTACAGAGGTAACATTTTTGAGAAATAACGCAATGACTACCAATCCGAATCCGATCCAAGCTGTAGAAAACCACATCATCTCCAATCCAACTGTAGTCACCAACTTCTACTTTCCACGGGTAAGTAAAACGAGCAGTGGGTCGAATGATGACATTAGTACCAATCTTGGCTCCAAATAGTTGTAGCAGCCATCGGCGGAAGCCATTGAAGTTATGAGGACTTAAGGGAAATGCGATCGCTTGCACCAACCACCAGAGTAAGATTAACCAGCCCGGACGTCCTCGGTCAAACCAAGATTGGTCGTACTGGCGTAAATCCACTAAGGGTGGTAAATCTAACGCTGGTAGTTTACTTAAGTCATTAGTCATAATCTAGAATGTAGAATGTAGAATGGAGAATGCAGAATGGAGAATGGAGAATGCGGAATGGATAATTCTTAATTCTTAATTCTACATTCTTAATTCTTAATTCTACATTCTTAATTCTTAATTCTACATTCTTAATTCAAAATGGATTCTCAGGGATTTGGAGAGACAACTGATGGCTTTGGCGTTACTGGTGTCTGTGCTGGTTCAGTTTTTTCTACATTCAGCTTACCGCTAAACTTTTGTAACTCATAGAGTTTGACACCAATTTGATACTCATACTGACTCAACAGGCGTCCATAAATGTACCCAGCTTTTCCATCTAAAAAGCCCAGCTGGATAAAGTAAAACAAAATAAACCGCAGTATTGGTTTAAACGGTAGTCTAACCCAGATTTTTTTCAGAAACCGCTTACGCTGCACGGCGCTTCCAAACAGATTTCCCCCGATGGTGCCAGAGTCATCTTTACCTGTTAGTAGATTTAGATAGACACGAGCTTCCCAATTGGAGTAGCGATTGTGCCGTTCTAGCCAATGGTAAATGTCCTTAAAGTCAATGTGCAGCATATCATTTTGAAGATAGCCAGCTTTGCCTTGTAGGACAACGTGTTCATGAACTTCGTTGTCTCCAGTATTGGGAATTCCTTCCGTTTTTAAGTTTTCGTAGCGACCTTTTTCGTGTTTAAATAACCGTAAATTCCAGTCTGGATATTTGCCACCAAAGCGAATCCATTTCCCTAGGAAGAATACTCTACGATTGATATAGTAGCCGTTATAATCAGCATTGTCGATTGCCACAGCAATTTCATCCCAAAGTTCTGGAGTAATGCGTTCGTCACAATCAACAATTAATACCCATTGATTGCGGAATTCAAGATTGTCTAAGCTCCAGTTTTTCTTTTTGGGCCAAAACCCATCAAAATAGAATTGAACTAGGTTTGCACCATATTCTTCCACAATTTCAATGGAGCGATCGCTGCTTTGGGAATCGACAACAAACACTTCATCTGCTCTATTAACACTCTCAAGACAAGCTGGTAAATTGGCCTCTTCATTTTTGGCTGGAATTAGAACTGATACCGGAAGTTTAGTGTTAGGGGATTTCATAATTAAACACCTGCAATTGTGGACGTTTTATGAAAAGTTTATTGGCCTAGAATAACTAACAGCAAGCCTTAACTAAAATTAAGGCTTATCAGTCAACAGTTAACAGTCAACAATCAACCAAAATTATCTGTGCTATAGCAAAGGGAACCTATTATCCAGTCTCATTAATGACTGGACTGATTGTGGGATAGAGAGGAGTTGCTCCTTTTTGACATCTCCCCCGGCTGAAGCACGGAGGATTCTACAAGGTTGTTACGAGGCGGATTAAAACCGCGCCTGTTCACTTCTTGTGCGGTACGATCTATTCAGTGACTTGAAAATTTCATACCGGTGTGGGAGTGTCAAGCTCCCTCTACCCACCTTAGCTAGGTCTATATTTAGCTGTGTGGCTACTTTCCTGGCAATGTTGGCCGCACCATTGCAGTCGGCATTTACCAGGTATCCCTCAGAAGTTTTATACAAACCACGCCTTACCCGACATCCTGACGGTTTCCACCCGTTGGGTTTTTCACCATATTTTGGTAATGGATCGTCGTCAAGGAAAGACGCTTTGCTGGTGTACGATTCCTCGGTAATTGTTAGTTTAATGCCGTACTCAGGGCAAAGTTGTTTCAGCCGTTCGATTAGTCTCTTGGTCGGGATGACTACGAAATTCTGATTGCCACGTTTGCCCATATTAGAACGGCTTTTCTGTTCTTCGTTCCAGCCGATAATTAGGTTTCCAATGCGATCATTTAAGCACCGATTGATAATGAATCTAGCAGCTTTGTTGATCGCATCCCGTATCTGGTTGTTTCGTTTCCGCTGCACTCGATCTAGCTTGGAATCCCAGTAAAACTCTGGTTTCCCCTGTTTGTACTTGGCGACTAACCGGCAGTAGCCCTGATTCATTGACTTGAGTTTTCGACCGTCAATTATCAGGCTCTTGCCAAGGGTTGAAAGCCCAGTCAGCCAGTTCGTCCCGCCGTGATCAAAACTCCACGCTTGGGAATAGTCGAGGTTGGGGTTATCAGAGATTGGTTGCTTCTCGTCATCAATTACCCAGTCGATCCAAAGTTGCCCAAGGTACGGACGAACAGTTATCTGTTTTACCCAGTCCGGATCTATAAAGTCCGGCGGCTCCAGGGTAATCTCGGTGATCAACTCAGGTTTTGTTTCTTTGCTGATCGAAGGGTAGAACAACCCTGACTTATAACCAAGAGCTTGTCTAGGGAAAGTTACAGCTGCCAATCCGCCTTTCTTTCTGTATCTTGGCAGTTTTGGTCTATCGACTTTTCCCTTGTAATAATGGCCGACTAACTGATTGTAGCTATTGATTGATTCGGCTACAGTCTTGAGAGTTTGTTGTGCCGACTGAGCTGCCATCGCCTTATAGTGAGGATTCTCTTTTAGATTCTTGCAGAGTTCGGCATATTTGACACTGCATTTATAGGTTTTCCACCCATATCTAAGATCATCCTCTCGCCAGTAAGTCGTAAAAGCTTCTTCTTGCTGTTCTAACCAGGTGTAATGTTTTTGTTTGGAGTAATAGATAGCACAATTTACCAGACTATTCGCTTGTTGGCATTGAAATACCCAAAAAGCTTGCTCTTCCTCTGTCAAGTTTGCTTTTACTGGAATCGTCTTGTACATTTGATTGCCTCCTACTAGAATCGTAACATTCGTGCGCGCAAATAGTATTCCAAAAATGAAAGACGAACGATTGATGATCCGAATTAATAAATTAAAAAAAATGCAATTAAAGCAAGAAGCAGAACGGCGTGGGATGACTCCATCTGAGTTGGTCAGAAGTCTAATAGCCAAATTTTATGAACCTAAGCAGAGGGACACGGCGGGTTAAAACCCGTCGCGTCCGTTTCATCTCCTCCTTAAAAGAGAGGGGATCTCACGTTCCCGGATGTTTTGGTAGCATTCCTTTAATTACTGCACTCAGATAACCGATTTGACCATAGGCATAAACGAAATTATCAAAGCGAAGAGCTGGATTGCGGAAGTGCTTCAAGGATTTGTAGATTCCTCGAATCATTCGTTCACCTCCCCGTAACAATTGGCCAGTACCAGCACGACCAACCAATTGTTCACGGTAACACTCGCTAATACCTTGCCACCAACCACGATTCAAAAACCAACGTTTATTGATTCGTTCTGGGGCAACATTGTGAGCTACTAGAGCATCAGGCAGATAAGCAACCTGCCAACCATCCTGGAGAGCTAATTCTGTCATATGTAACTCTTCATTAGATAACAAATTTTTCCCCACACGACCTAAATTGACATCAAAACCACCGATTTTCTCCAGGAAAGTCCGCCTGATCGAGTAATTTAAACCTCTGGGAGTCAAACCAGGATTTTGGATCTGAATTAGGGAATCACCTAGGTCATAAGCTCCCAAATTTCCGGCTAGGTCTGGTGACAACCAGGAGGGAGAGGTGATGCCATCTGGCCACAATAGGGTAACTTTACCACCAGCAATTGCTAGTTTCTCGTTGCTTTGATAAGCTTCGTAAATTGTCTTAAGCCAACGGGGAGTGGCAACCGCATCATCATCCAGATAAGCTAAAATAGCAGCACGGGCTGTGGCAGCCCCAGTGTTACGAGCCACCGATAAACCAAGTACGGGTTCATAAACATAGTTTAGTCGAGAGTTGTCCAAGCGTTGGTCAACAATGTTACGGGTGCGATCGCTTGACGCATTATCGACCACAATTACTTCATAATCGGCAAAATCCTGCTGTAGCACGCTATCAATGGCGGCACCCAAATATTGTTCGCGATTGTGGGTGCAGATGATGGCAGAAATTAGAGGCTCTGACATAGGGAACCTGATCGAGGAAGCTTCATTTTTAGTATTCCCTACTCAACCAGGATTGTTCAACCTTCTTGATTACCGTAATTAACCCATATAGTATTAATAGGTCATAAATCAGTTGCACAGATGAGATGTAAGTATTCAGTGGTCAGCCGTCAGCCGTCAGCCGTCAGTGGTCAGCCGTCAGTGGTCAGCTTATTTTATTCAAAAACTGTTCGGTGTAGCTTGGCCACAGGCCTTTGGGTGAGAGCTGAGAGCTGAGAGCTGATAGCTGATAGCTGAGAGCTGAGAGCTGATAGCTAACGATCACATTACACTGAAGTCAGTAGTTCACGCTTCTTTACAAAGATTTCCATAGTTCGGTTTACTTTTTTTATAAGCATCTTTGAGAATTATTAATCGGATTGACCGAAACTATTATTGGTTATGGCAGTTACTATCAAGCAGTTGAATCAATGGAAACAACAGGAGCGCCAGATTATGGTGCTGACTGCTGCAGATTATGCGATCGCTCAGCTGTTGGATGAAGCGGGAGTAGACATCATCATGGTCGGGGATTCTCTAGCAATGGTTACGCTGGGTTACTCGACAACGCTGCCAGTGACCCTTGAGGAAATGATTCACCATGCCAAAGCGGTGTGTCGGGGTGTTAAACGGGCATTAGTGGTTTGTGATTTGCCGTTTTTGAGTTATCAGGAAAGTCCTCAGCAGGCAATCCACTCTGCCGGTCGAGTGTTGAAGGAAACTGGGGCAGTGGCAGTGAAGTTGGAGGGAGGATATCCTGCCATGGCTGAAACGGTGGGGAGGCTTAGCGCTGTGGGAATTCCGGTGATGGGTCATGTAGGTTTGACACCCCAGTCTATTCATCGGCTGGGTTTACGGCAACAAGGAAAAACACCGGAAACTGGGGAGCGGATTTTGCAGGATGCGATCGCATTGGAGCAAGCTGGTGCCTTTGCTATCGTTTTAGAGCATATTCCAAGCGATTTGGCAATGTCAATTACACAAAAATTAACTATTCCCACCATTGGCATTGGAGCCGGACCACACTGTGATGGCCAGGTGTTAGTGACAGCGGATTTACTAGGGCTTTCCGAGCACCAGCCACCCTTTGCTAAGTCTTATGTGAATTTGCGCCAGGTAATAACCCAAGCCGTGCAGGAGTTTACTACAGAGGTTCGTTCTGGAAAATTTCCAAAAGACCCATAATCAAGATATCATGGAAGTAAAAGCTTGACGATGAAAATAGATAGAAGATTTTTTATCGGCTGGATTAGTGCGATCGCTTATGGATTTTTTTCCAAGCTTAATGCTCAACCCTATAATCCAGCAGCTAGAGGAAAAATTGTTATCAATCAAATAGGTTATTACCCAACTGGGCCTAAGTTGGCGTTCTTAATCAATTCCCCCAATTCGGAAAACAAGCAGGTTGAACTTGTTGATTTAATCACTCACAAAACGGTTTTTGTGACCAACCTGGGAAACTCCGTAAAGGATAAAGCCAGTAATGATAAAATTACGGTTATTGATTTTACTAAATACGATAAATCAGGTAGCTATTACCTCAAATACGGCTATAGTCAGTCTTATCCGTTTGGCATTGGTAAGGAAATTTATAAGGATACCTTTACAAAGCTACTCCGGTCCTACTATTTGCAACGGTGCGGTGTTGCTGTAAATGATTCAGTATCTGGAGTCAAACATCCCCCCTGCCATCTCAAAGATGGGATTATTGCCCACAACGATGAGATTAATAAAGCTGGAGACTTCAAATCTGCCCAAGGTGGCTGGCATGATGCTGGGGATTTTGGTAAATATGTTGCGCCAATGACAGTCACCATCGGACGCTTGTTAAGCTTGTACGAGCAATATCCTAAATTATTTAGGGACAACCAATTAACTATACCAGAAAGCGGCAATGGTAGACCTGACCTACTCGATGAGGTCAAAGTAGGATTAGATTGGCTGCTGAAGATGCAGCGGGAGGATGGTGCTGTCTACCGCAAGCTGTCAGGAAAAAAATGGCCAGGGGAAATTCTACCCAATCAAGATACTCAGCCACGGTACACTTTTGGAATCTCGACACCTGAGACTGGCAAGTTTGCAGCAGTAATGGCAATGGCTGCTAGAGTTTATAGTCCCTTTGACAAGCAACAGGCTCAAACCTACTTACAAGCAGCTCAGAAAGCCTGGGGGTTTCTCCGAAAACAGCGATCTATGAAGGTGGATTGGCAAGAAGGAGATGACACCGGTTCAGGTAAGTATCTTTTTGGAGAGTGGGATCAGCAAGAATCCTTAAAAACAGATCAAGATGACCGCTTCTGGGCAGCCGTAGAACTGTTTATTACTACAGGGGATACTAGCTACGAGAAATACTTAGCTAAAACTATCACGGCCTTTGACTATGGTGAGTTTGGTTGGAAAGATCCGTCTCCTCTAGCAATGGTTAACTATTTGGTGCAGAAACAAAGGAAAGGGTCAGACAAACTGAAATTAGAAATAACAGCTAGGCTGATGCGAAGGGCGGATACTCTGATGGAAAAGATTAACGGTAGTGGCTACCGTTTAACTATTGATAAATTCCATTGGGCATCTAATCACAAGATAGCTGAGGAAGGAATTACACTACTCTATGCCTACCGCATCACTGGCAATCGAGGCTACTACAAGGCAGCTGTTGAGCAGTTAGATTATTTACTGGGGCGCAATCATTTTAATCTTTGTTTTATTACCCGTGTTGGTAGCAACTCGGTGCGTCATGTTCATCACCGGATTTCCCGAGCTAAAGGAATTGTCATCCCTGGTCTGATGGTAGGGGGTCCTAATACTGATGCCCAGGATGGGATTGCGCCTAAAGGCTTGGGAATGTTGAGTTATGTAGATGATGAGCGGTCTTGGGCTACTAATGAATATGCTATTGATTACAATGCTTCGGTAATTGCCTTGATGGGGATGGTGATGGCACAGACTTAATCATTGATCACACGATGTTCCTGGCCAGTCTAAAACCAGCCAGGAACTCTACTTAAATCAAAAGATTATTTAGCAGCTTCCTCACGTTCCTTCACTTCCTTAATTACCTCTTCTGCCACATTACTTGGGCAAGGGGCGTAGTGGGAGAACTCCATCGAGAACTGACCACGACCAGATGTCATAGTACGCAGGTCACCAATATAGCCAAACATCTCGCTCAACGGTGCATCTGCCTTAATGCGAGCACCAGTAAGAGTTTTCTCCTGAGACTTAATCATCCCACGGCGGCGATTGAGGTCACCAATTACATCCCCCATGTAATCTTCTGGTGTGAATACATCCACTTTCATAATTGGCTCTAACAATTGAGGTGAAGCCTTACCAAAGGATTGCCGATAAGCCGACTTGGCCGCAATTTCAAAGGCAATAGCCGATGAGTCTACGGGGTGGTAGGCACCATCAGTCAAGGTAACCTTGAAGTCCACACAAGGGAATCCAGCCAACAGACCCTTTTGAATGCTATTCTCAAAGCCCTTTTGCACAGCAGGCCAAAATTCCCTGGGGACATTACCACCAGTCACCTTGGACTCAAACTGGAAGCCAGTACCGGGTTCACCAGGCTCGATAACGTAATCGATTTTACCATATTGACCAGAACCACCGGACTGCTTCTTGTGGGTATAGCTGTCTTCGATGCGCTTGGTAATGGACTCACGATATGCAACCTGGGGCTTACCTACATCCACCTCAACGCCATGAGTCCGTTTCAGGATATCAACCTTAATGTCTAGGTGCAGCTCACCCATGCCCTTAATGATAGTTTCGCCACTTTCCTGGTCAGTTTCAACGTGGAAAGATGGGTCTTCCTGAATCATCTTGCTCAGGGCAATGCCCATTTTCTCAGAGGAACCTTTTTTCTTAGGTGCGATCGCAATGGAAATCACCGGGTCTGGGAAGACCATCGGCTCCAGAGTAGCAGGATTTTTCGGGTCACAGAGGGTATGCCCAGTCTGGACATTTTTCATCCCAACGATGGCCACAATATCACCGGCCTGGGCAGAGTTAATTTCTTCCCTAGAATCGGCATGCATCTCTACCAAACGACCAATACGCTCAGTTTTACCTGTGAAGGTATTAAGTACTGTGTCACCCTTAGATAAGGTTCCTGAGTAGATACGGGTAAAGGTCAGAGCGCCAAAGCGGTCATCCATGATCTTAAATGCCAAGGCACGCAAAGGTTTTTCTGGGTCAACATAGGCAAGTGTACCGGTTTCGTTACCTTCTAGATCGATTTCTGGTTGGGGTTTGACTTCAGTGGGATTCGGCAGGTAGTCAACTACAGCATCAAGTACCAACTGCACCCCCTTATTCTTGAAGGATGAACCGCAGTAGGTAGGGAAGAAAGCCAGCTCACGAGTTCCCTTGCGAATGCAACGCTTAAGGCTTTCGAGATCTGGTTCTTCCCCTTCTAGATACTGTTCCATCACCTCGTCATCCTGCTCCACAGCCATTTCAATTAACTGCTCGCGGTAGGTTTCCACATCATCAACCATGTTGGCGGGAACGTCTTGAATCTCATAGTTCATCGGATCCCCAGAGTCATCCCATACCCATGCCTTACGGGTTAGCAAATCCACTACACCCACAAAATCGTTCTCAGTTCCGATCGGCAGTACCATTACCAGAGGCTTAGCACCAAGTACATCTTCTACCTGCTTAACAACTCGGTAGAAATCAGCCCCCAGACGGTCAAGTTTGTTTACGTAGATAATCCGAGCAACTTTTGAGTCATTGGCATAGCGCCAGTTAGTTTCTGACTGGGGTTCTACACCACCTGAGCCACAGAAAACACCAACGCCACCATCGAGAACCTTGAGGGAACGATAAACCTCAATGGTAAAGTCTACGTGACCTGGGGTATCAATAATGTTGAGTTGGTGGTCTTTCCAGAAACAACTGGTGGCGGCAGACTGAATAGTAATACCGCGCTCTTGTTCCTGTTCCATAAAGTCCGTTGTAGCTGCACCTTCGTGAACCTCACCAATTTTGTGGATTTTCCCGGTAAGTTTTAGTATCCTCTCTGTTGTAGTTGTCTTGCCTGCGTCCACATGAGCAAAGATACCTATATTTCGATAAGCAGTGAGGTCTTTCATAGTTACTCCTTATATTTACTCCTTAATAAAATTTAAACAAAATCTATGCATATTAACAATATGCCCAGCAGCGGTGTGATGGTTGTCGTGATGGACAAGCAAGAGGAAATATCAATTCCGTGAATAACCAGTCCTCGCAATCATTGCCTGCTCAAAAAAATCAATCAGGGAACGACGGTTAGTAGGAGTATCAATTATCCCCAGTCAAGCCAGAGAGCTTGGGAAAATGCGATCGCTATTTTTTGGACTAGTTGAATAGTCTGGTTGTGTCACCTAATAGCCCTTATTTGTAAGAAAAAAACTCAATTTGAGGTACCAATGGGTCTTGAACAACACCCACACCAACAAACCCCCACCGTTCCAGCAAATTTTTCAACTGACTACCAGAAACCGACTCTACAGAAAATTGGTCAGCTAAATCAGCACCGTGGGTATTGAGATAACTCAGGGCATCAAAGTGTTCGCGAAACATCAACAGATATCCAGCTCCAGCCTCTGGGCTACCAGCTTTCGGTTGGGCAACCAGATAACGACCGTTCCTTCTAGAAAGAATTACATAATGAATTTGGGTAAACATCTTGAAAATATTCCTGAGGCGCGTCTTTACAGCAAGGCAGCTATGCTGAAGGCAGCTATGCTGAAGGCAGGATGGACAATCGTTTCAGGTTTTTTTCCTGATTTAATAAAAGGTTTTATTTTATTTAGGGGCGTTGCACATTTGTGGGATGATACCATTTTTTGCACATAACTGAAAGTGGCTTATAGTCTACAGTTCAAACTTCAGTAAATAGGTACATCATCCCGTTATTCTGCAACGCCTATTTAGGTTGTTAACAAAAATTGACGTCAAAAGTACATTTAGGACAGTAAGTATTCAGCAGTCAGCGGTCAGCGGTCAGGTTATTTTATTCAAAAACTGTCGCACCTCAAGTAGCGTGGCACAGACTTCGACGCTGTGAAGCATAGGCTTTTGGCTGATGGCTGATGGCTGATGGCTGATGGCTGATGGCTGATGGCTGATTGCTGATTGCTGATGTCTGATTGCTGATGGCTGATGGCTGATTGCTGATTGCTTACATTCTCTATTTCAAATCTTCTAGACGAATTCGAGGATCAACTACTTTTAGAAGCAAGTCTGCTAACAAATTCCCCAAAATCAGCATTGTAGCCCCCATCATCAAGCTTCCCATTACCAGATAGAGGTCTTGAGCAGTTACCGCCTGTAAAATCAAACGACCTAAACCTGGCCAGTTGAAGAAAATTTCAGCAATAAATGAGCCACTGAGTAGAGAAGCAAACTCAAAGCCAAGGATGGTAATTAGAGGATTAATAGCATTGCGCAAAGCATGGACATAGATAACTCGATTTTCTGGCAGTCCCTTAGCACGAGCTGTCTGAATATAGTCTTGCCGTAGCACATCCAGCAATTCACCCCTAGTAATTCGTTGTAGACCTGCAAAACTAGTAATGGATAGAGCTATTGTTGGCAAAATCATATGCCAGCCAATATCCAAAACCTTACCAATGGGGGATAAATCATCATGATTGATACTGGTCATACTACCGACAGGAACTAAGGGGGAAAGATTCTGGGCGAGTATGAGCAGCAACAGAGCAGTGATTAGGCTGGGGAAACCCTGACCTGTGTAGCTAATGACTTGTAGGAATCGGTCAGTGGTGCGATTCTGATTGATAGCAGCTAGGATTCCGAGAGGAATTGCGATCGTCCAAGTAATAAAGATTGAGGCTACGGCTAAGAGTAAGGTTGCTGGTATCCGTTCTAATAACAAAGACGACACCGGACGGAAGTAAGCGAAACTGGTACCAAAGTCAAACTTGGTTACAACTCGTACTAGCCAACGCCAATACTGAATAATTGCTGGCTGATCTAAACCAAATTGCTCCTTGAGTTCCTCGATTCGTTCCGGGGAAATTTTGGGATTTTGCCTGAGGGTATCCAGAAAATCTCCTGGTGCAAACTGAATAATGGCAAAACTTAGAGCAGATGCCAACAGCAAGGTCAAAAGACCTTGCAACAGTCGCTTTACCACGTACAGAAAGGTCTCACTGGTGACCAGAAGTTTTAGTCTATGCCAAGCCCCATCAAACCGATTGATAATGCTAGAATCTCTAGTAGAAGAAGTCAATCGCTTCGCTCCAATTCAAAATTATCAATTAAAAATTCAAAATTATCCCATACCTGAATTCAGGGGGTTGTTTCCGGTGGAAACAATTGCCAATTATAAAGCTAGTCATTTTGTAAGCATTCAGCCGTCAGCCGTCAGCCGTCAGCCGTCAGCCGTTGGCCTATGGCTGATAGCTGATAGCTGATAGCTGATAGCTGATAGCTGATAGCTGATAGCTGATAGCTGATAGCTGATAGCTGATAGCTGATAGCTGAATGCTTACGTCATTTTGAATTCAAAAATTGTCATTCCTTGAAAGTCCTTTATTAATTGGAAACTTTCTTTTGACCAATGACTAATAACTAATAACTAATAACTAATAGTCAACCAGGGTTATAACTGGTACATCAGGCAGTTGCTGACGTCCACCTAAATCCCGTAATTCGATGATAAAGCCAAGAGCTACCACTTGACCGCCTGCTTGTTCTACCAGGTTGACTGTAGCTGCTGCTGTTCCTCCAGTAGCAATTAAATCATCGATAATCACAACCTGGGAGTTAGGTGTGAAAGCATCTTGATGGACTTCCAACTTGTCTGTGCCGTATTCTAGGTCATACTCAGCCGAGTATACCGCTGCTGGTAGTTTACCCGGTTTGCGCACTGGGACAAACCCAGCCCCGAGTTGGTAAGCTATAGGTGGTCCAAATATAAAACCACGAGACTCCATACCCACGACATAATCAGCCCTTACTCCTGCTTCCTGAAATTTTTGAGCTAAGGTATCGATAGTGTAGCGTAGTCCTTCTGGATTGCTCAGGAGGGTAGTGATATCCCGAAATACAATCCCTGGTTTGGGAAAGTCAGGGATATCGCGAATCAGAGATTTTAAATCCATCAGTAGGTGAACTTAGTTATCAATGGGGTTTGACTCAAACTATAGCTTGCCATTCCCTTTCTGTAAAAGCGTACACTAGAAAGCTGAACCTTGTGTGATTCCTTGGAACAAATCTATTCAAAAGGTTTTCGCTGTAGGATAAGCGCTATTAGAGTGAATCTTTCGACGGACCGTAATGCTGACCAATAGTCCTGCTTCCCAGTCAAAGCCAATAATTTTAGATAGCCTACCTGATTTCAGGATTCCAGCTCAGGGCTGTCCACCACGAACTCGGCTGCATATTGACCTAATTTTACTAGCCATTGAAGCTCTCGAACTGGGAGGTTCTGAGGCGATGCTATTGGCGGCTAGAGAGCTGGAACTTCAGGACATTATTAAAAATCGTGTTGTCCTGTGGCGTATGCGCTCTACCAATCCCTGGCGGCGCTCTTACACACGACGTCCTCTAACTCCAGAGGAAGCTAAGGCTTTAGTGGTGATTGCTAGTCATATGGCACGGCGAATGACGGTTCTGATTAGGCAGTTGTTGACGGCTTATCAACAACTACTGGAAAAGCAGGTGCCTCTAGAACAACATTTTCGCTTATCTAAGTATTTGGAAAGGTTCCAGGCTCATTTTCGCAGCCGGATGAATCCCCGTCGCTCTAAAGTGGCTGCCTATAACTCTCAAGAAAAGTTGAATGAACTCGCAATTTCTCTATTGAGTCAGCTTCTGTTCTGTACAGGCACTTCTGGAAGGCAAAGATTATGGACTAGTCTGTTTGATGGGGAATTGCCTTGAATGTTGGCGTTTCTGACTATAGCCATGCCATCAAGTATCAAGTATAGTCAGCTGATTGACAAATTACCCATTATCAATTATCAATTATCCATTATCGATTACCCATTATCCATTACCAATTACCCATTCCCTCAATGCTAGTCTAAGAGGTTGAAGGGGATTTTTCAGCAGGAACAGCCGATGACAATTCGACGCCAGTACAGTCTTCCCAACTGTACCCTAATCCTGGAGGGTTGGAGTAATAGTACCACAGGGGATGGGTTACAGCCAGATGCCCGACCATTGCTGACAACTCTAAGTAATGCGGAATGCTATGTAGGGGCTATGGACAAACCCCTCAGCGGTGGGCGGGATTTTTTTGAGGACTTGGTAAATAGTGTAAGCCGCTATGCTCAGGAATTTTTGTCTAAAGTGCCTCACCCCCAACCCCATGCTGAGAAACCAGCTAAGGTGCATCTGCAGAAAGTCGAGGACAAGAATTTGCATCGACTGATACTGCTAGATACTGCTGAGTCAGGAGCAATGACTAACTCAGGCAAACCTCTCCATGTAGATTTGAACACAGTGCAGTTGTTTGACTTGGTGGAGGCGATTGACCAGTTTTTGGCTGATGGACGAACCCTACCAGATATTAGTGTTTCGTTGCAGCCTGTTTCTAAGCACTATCGCCAAGCTGAAAAACCAGTAACCGAGCGTACTGGACCTGCTGCACTGGGAATGGCAAGTTTGGCTCTAGCTGCGATCGCATTTTTCTTTGTACCGATTCCAGAAGTACGGGAACCCGAACCTTCCCGAACAGGGGAAAATACTAATGAAACCACCACCCCAACTGGGGAGAGTGACCCTCAGGCAACACCAACACCAACACCAAAGGGAACACCACTCTCCATCGACGAGCTAGAAAAAGTGCTCACAACTGCACCAGAAATTACTGATCCCACAGAGTTGCGCTATATACAAAGAAGCCTGCAAAAGCGAATTTTTCGAGCTTGGGGGAACCGGCAACAGTTTGCTGGGAATTTAAAATACCAGGTTAGTGTTGGCAGAGATGGTGCGATTTTAGGCTACAAACCCGTTAATGGCACACCCTTGGATGGGGCAGAGCAAACCCCCCTGCCTGAATTGCTCTACACCAAGACTACAGACAATATTGCTACCCAAGAACCTATTGCTCAGTTCCAGGTGTTATTTAAACCAGGGGAAAACGAAGGGATTCTCGAAATCAGTCCTTGGGATGGTTATATGGGTAAGATTACCCTAGGTCCAGAAATTACTGACATCGCTGTCATTAATGATTTGAAAGACAAAGTGTCTCAGCCAATTCGTGACAGTTGGAATAAAACCTCCAGCTATCCTCAAGATTTAACTTATCGAGTAGCTGTGACTGAAGAGGGTATCATTGCTGATTATGAAGCAATTGATAAAGAGTCTTGGGATTACTCCCAAGAAACTCCTTTAGAACGCCTAATGAAGCCAGCAGCAGCTGGAATTGGTAGCGAAGGGACTGGGTTAGTACCCCAGAAGCCCCTTGCTCATTTCCGAGTAGTCTTTAAAAATAATGGCGAGTTAGACGTTAGTCCCTACAGGAGCAACGAATAATTTACTGTGGCAAATTGAACAAAATCTCTCCCTAACCCCACCTATAATAGGTAGGGTTAGGGAGACCAAACAAAAAACACTACCTTTTCTTATTCTTTTGGCAATTCTAGATTAATGATATTGGTGTTAAGCTATATTAATAGAATATATAGCGTTTGGAGCTCGATTGTAAACACACGAATTACCAAAAAATGCCAAAGGAATCTCCCCTAAACCCTGGCTCGGAAGGGGGGCAGGTAAAAGCCAAGAGGGGAAAGAGCTCCTCAGTTTTATTGCCAAAAAAAAGACCATACAGGTTTACATCTCAAATACAAACGCACTTAGCTGATAGCTGATAGCTTTAGTTTTTATAGTTTTTCGGGTTTCGGTTTTAAGCTCATGCCGTCAGAATAGCGTATTTCAAGATTTTTTCAACCGGCCCTCACCTGAATTATTACCCTTTTTTCAATTCGTTTTTCCGAAAAATGCAGAATTTTTGCGTCCGCTCTTGCCCAACCAAGGAAAACCCTGCGGTTTCGAACAAGCTAAGATACTCTGTTTCATCGAAAAATATTAATCGCATTTGTTGTTGAGAAAGGATCTTGCCATTTGCTGAAAATGTATAAGTCTTCTGTAATGATTGTTCTCCAAAGTCGGTTTTTTGCGTATACACGATTCCATCTTTGATTGGCATTTCAGAATTGGTATGATCCCCTTGAATCGACATACATAAAATACCATCCTTATCTAAAATATCATACAGTTTGTTCAGGGATTTCATCTGCACATCTTTGTTAGGGCAATAACTATACAGCCGATATTGTTGTTCTTGCTCTCTGTAGGAGAAACAGAAAACTCCCCCAGTCGAAATAACAGCCTCAAAAGTCTCGCTGGTTTCATAATCTTCAATACTTGCACATACGAGCCTCACCGAATTATCCTTGAGTCTTTTTTCTGCTTGTGTAAGCATCGCAGGCGAGAAATCAATACCTGTAATATTATAATTCTCCAATAACAACATCTGCTCCGTTAATAAGCCGCTTCCCACCCCCATATCCAGAATTTTTCTTCTTTCACCCAAAATTTTCTGCAATGATGTGGCATAA